>JACPMS010000080.1 GCA_016185875.1 Candidatus Woesearchaeota archaeon
ACTGCCCTTGCTATATTTTCAACTTCCACTAAATAAAATACCAAATCGCTTATTCTTGAAACTGCAATTCCATCATCTAAAATGCGAACTCCAGTTCCTTCTAACTCTTTCTCTAATTGTCCCCTCTTTTCAGGCAAATCACTACAATTTACTCTATAACCAACTCTAGCAAATTCTCTTGCATATAACTTACCCATATCACCTGTTCCAATAATTCCAATTTCCATTCTTTCACTACTAAAGGATAACTATTTAAAAACTTTGTGTAATAGTTTGGCATATAATCCCACAAGATTTATATACTTCTTACTACAAGGTAGTGTTATGATAGAGCTGGAATGTCGGAGTTGCGGATTCAAGTTCAGGAAGGAAAAGATTCCTCCCAGATGCCCGTACTGCTCAACAGAAGGCAAGGTTGGCTTGCTGAAAACATCCCAAGACCTGCTTGACGAGACTTTAGGCGAGACAAGCATTATGGATGAAGAGAGGAAAAGAAGAAGCGTCTAGCTTATTGATTTTTGCCTTCCTCGTCTTTTTTGCCTTTAATCAGCCTCATTATTGGCTTTCTGCCGTAGCGGACTATAATCACTAGCAAAACCACAACCAAAATCATCGGCGCTAAAACAGGGTTTCTTGAAAGCATCCCGTCTGCTCCTACTAATGTTCCGCTTACATAAGAAAAGCCGCTTGCAATCTTTTTGTACACTGGCCTGTTGTCATGGATTGTGACATTGTTGGCTAAGACATTTTCGTTTTGTGGCAATAAATTGCCTAAGCTTTCCTGCGTTGACTCTGCCAGATTTTGAAATATGCCGCTTAACTTCTCCTTGACAGGCTCAAGCCCTTCTGCTGCCGGGATTTTAACATCATAAATGCCTAAAGGCACTTCTTTTGACAAATCAATGCTTAGCATCTTGCCAGGCTCCACATTTATCTTTTTTATTACAGGGTACTTTTTCAGCTCGCTTTCAAGAATAAAAGTCAGCTCATCTTCAAAAGGCACATTGCCAACATTCTCAACAAAAACCGTTTCATTTTCGTATTTTACCTTGACTTCCCTTATTGTTGTGATGTTTATCGAAGCCTTATCAAGTAAGTTCTTGTAAGTGCTCACTAAAGTGTAAAGTCCGGGCTCTGAATACTGGCTAAACTCGTAATCTATTTTCTCGTTGCCCTGAACGATTTTCCTGAAGACATTGCTCCCTTTTGGCGATGCCAGTTCCAAATCAAGCGACGCATTGACCAAATCATCAGCCTGGTCGTACAATGAAGAAGTAATTTCAATTTTTGAGCCTGGCAGCAATATGCCTTCGCTCAATTCTGTTTTTATATAACTTGGAATTGCTGTGATTTCAAGCTCAATGGAAGAGCTGCCAAAATTGCCCTTTGAGTCAGAAGCGCTTATCTCTATTGTGTGCCTGCCTGATTTGATGTTTTTCGGTATTTCCAAAGTGAGGTTGAATTTTCCGTCAACTGCATTAATAGTGTAGGAGCTGTTGTCTAACACAATCTTGGTTGATGCTTTCAGAATATTATTGCCGAATGCCTCGTTTATAATGCCTGTTATTTGTATTGATTCAGCAGGCAGGGCTGTAATCTTGCTTTTGACAGGTAGCACACTTAACTCGTTTGTAGCGCTAAAACTGTTTGAATTTTTTTCTTCCACAATGAAGTTGTCATTTGTTACCAAATCACCAACCAAAGTGCAGTTTCCAAGCATCGAAGATGTAACAGCCACATCTGGCACATCCAATGCTGTCCTGAAATTTGCCTCCAAGCTTACTGGGGTTAAAAAATACTGCAGTTTGTAATTCCCGCAGGAAATTGTCAATTTAAACAAGCCGTCAAAATTGTTGGCTTGCATTACAGAAGCAGATGCTTTTATTTTGCTGCCAATGTTATACGTGTTCTGGTCAGTTTGCATTGTTATGTCTGCAAGAGCAACTGGCATGATTAAAAAAATCATTAAGAATAACAAAGCACCTTTTTTCATGGTTTAAAACTCTGCTTACTTGTTTATATAATTTACTATTATAAAATCAAAACACTTCACAACCCCAGCCTCTCATCAATCTCCTTGGCAACTTCTTTCAAATCTTCGCAAGCTCTTTTGATGTCTTTTTCAACTTCCTCGATTAGTGACTTGAGGTTTTCAACCCTTAAGGTGTAGCTGTTTCCTTCATGAATGACCAAACCAGATTCGATAAGCCTGTTGATGTGATGGATGATTGTGCCTCTGGTCAAAAACAATTTTGCAGACAGTTCATCGCTTGTCAGATCCTGTTTTGCCTTGGCTGATTTCAAAAGCTCTATGAATACCCTAAAGCAGCTTTTGTCCTTGTCCCTAAGATTAAACAAGCCTAAAGAAGAGCCAAGCCACTGCAGTTCCTGATTTACATTGTGCTCGCTTGGTTTTCTGATGTTGACTATAGTTATTCTCTGCCTTATGTATACCATATAAAGCCTAATAGACTGCCTATATATAAATATTTGCCGAAAAGTTTATATACTAGTTTATATTACCTAACTCTTGTTGACTTAAAGTCAACAGGCTTATAAGACAAAAATGGAAACAAAAAAGGAAGAAGCTGAAAAACAGGAAAAATCCAAAAAATTTGATGAAAAAGATAACCAAGCTAAACAATTAGAAGAAAAAAGCAAGAAAATAGAGGAGCTAACAGATACTTTGAAAAGACTGCAGGCAGAGTTTGAGAATTACAAGAAATGGAATGCAAAAGAAAAAACAGAGTTTGTCAAGTATGCTCATGCAGATATGATTGCTCAGCTTTTGCCTGTGCTTGACAGCTTTGAAATAGCACTAAACAATACAGGTGATAAGGAAAAGTTTATTGAAGGCATTAAAATAATTTATGCCCAGCTTTACTCCGTGCTTGAAGCAGAGGGCTTAAAGCCAATAAAAGCAACAGGGGAAAGGTTTGACCCTTACAAGCACGAGGCTTTGATGAAAGAATCATCAGACAAGCCAGAAGAGACGATTTTGGAGGAATTCCAGAAAGGGTATATGCTCAATGACAGGGTTTTGAGGCATAGCAAAGTCAAGATTAGCGGGAAATAAAACAATATTCCATATTCAAAAAAACACAAAAAATCAAAAAATAACGTTGGAGGAAAAATAAAATGGGAAAAGAAAAAATCGTAGGAATCGACCTCGGAACTTCGAATTCTGCAGCTTCAGTTTTGCAGGCAGGAAAGCCAACAATAATCCCAAGCGCAGAGGGAACAACAGCCTATGGAAAGGCTTTTCCAAGCGTGGTTGCATTTGCAAAAGACGGGCAGATTTTAGTTGGAGAGCCGGCAAGAAGGCAGGCTGTCAGCAACCCTGAAAAAACAATTATGGCTGCAAAGCGAAAGATGGGTACAAGCCACAAATACAACATTGACGGCAAGGAATACACCCCTCAGCAAATCTCAGCTTTCATTCTTCAAAAGATAAAGAAAGATGCAGAAGAATTTCTCGGAGAAAAAATAAGCAAGGCAGTCATCACAGTGCCTGCTTATTTTGACGACAACCAAAGGCAGGCAACAAAAGATGCTGGCGAAATAGCTGGATTAGAGGTTGTAAGAATTGTAAACGAGCCAACAGCTGCTTCAATGGCTTATGGCTTGGACAAGCAGGACAAGCAATTAAAGATTTTAGTCTTTGATTTAGGCGGAGGTACTTTGGATGTCACAATAATGGAATTTGGAGATGGAGTCTTTCAAGTTTTATCCACATCTGGAGACACACAGCTTGGCGGAACTGACATGGACCAGGCTTTGGTTGATTACCTTGTTTCTGAGTTCAAGAAAACAGAAGGCATTGATTTAAGCAAGGACAAGACAGCACTGCAACGATTAAGGGAAGGCGCTGAAAAAGCCAAGATCGAGCTTTCAACAGTTTTTGAGACTGACATTAATCTGCCTTTCATAACAGCTACAAATGAAGGGCCAAAGCACTTGCAGATGAAACTGACAAGGGCAAAGCTTGAGCAGTTGATTGAGCCAATAATCAGGAGATGCAAGCATCCGACTGAGCAGGCAATGAAAGACGCAAAGCTTTCTCCAAAAGATATCAACAAAATCATACTTGTTGGAGGGCCGACAAGGATGCCTATAGTAAGGAAATTTGTTGAAGATTCTGCAGGCAAGCAGGCTGAAAGAGGAGTTGATCCAATGGAATGTGTTGCAATGGGCGCAGCAGTGCAGGCAGGAGTGCTTGCCGGTGAAGTAAAAGACATCCTATTGCTTGATGTGACACCGCTTAGCCTTGGAATTGAAACGCTGGGAAGTGTGTTTACAAAGCTGATTGAGAGGAATACAACAATCCCCACAAAGAAAGCACAGATTTTCAGCACAGCAGCTGACAGCCAGACAGCTGTAACCATAAGGGTAGGGCAGGGGAAAGGCCAATGTTTGCTGACAATAAGCTGCTCGGCCAGTTCGACCTTATCGGGATACCTCCGGCACCAAGGGGCATTCCCCAAATTGAAGTTGCTTTTGACATTGATGCAAATGGCATATTGCATGTGAATGCTAAAGACCTTGGCACAGGCAAGGAGCAAAGCAT
>JACPMS010000092.1 GCA_016185875.1 Candidatus Woesearchaeota archaeon
AAATTTGATTATTATTTAGTAGTAAAGCCCTTTTAAAAATTTATTGGTTTGAATTTATCATGCTCAAGCTTTTCCAAAAATTTAATTAAACCATAAGCTTTAAATACTATTAGGCAATTCTAACTGCCAACAGAGAGAAGAGAAAAGTGTTATTATATTTCTTCTCATATATATTGTGAGATGGTAAAGACGAAATTAAAGCCTGTTTTACCAAGCCTGAGGGAAAAAAAGCGCTACCTAGTCTTTGAAGTAATCTCAAAGGAAAAAATAAGCAGCTTTAGGAGCGTTTCAAATGCAATATACAGCTGCTCCTTGCAATTCCTTGGACAGCTTGGAACTGCAAAAGCAGGCATAATGGTGCTGGACAACAAATGGGACTCAAAGCTGCAGCGAGGCGTCATAAAGGTGGGGCACAAGCATGTTGACGCTGTCAAGGCAGCATTGGTTTTTGCCGACAGCATAGAAAATCAAGAAGTCATTTTCAGGAGCATAGGGGTTTCGGGAATATTGAGAAAAGCCGAGAGGAAATTTTTGAAAGTTGGAGGATGAAAAATATAATAAAAAATAAGAAAACAATCAAAACTTACGTGATTGTTGAAATTTAAGTTTAATGCGTTGTGTAAGAAAAAATCAAATAAAAAATAGCATTAATCTCACATTCAAAGAACATCAAATAAAATTTATTGAAAATTAAATCATAAAAAACAATTAACAGGAGGTATGAATCAAAAATGCAACAGCCAATGCCGCATCAGCTGATGGGTTATGACAGGGCTATAACAATGTTCAGCCCTGACGGAAGATTATTGCAGGTAGAGTACGCTAAAAAGACAGTAAGGCAGGGCTCGACAGCCATTGGCATGGTCTGCTCAGATGGTGTTTTATTGGTGGCAGACAAGAGAGTAGTGGACTCGTTGATTGTGCCGGAATCTGTTGAAAAGATATGGCAGATTGACGAGCATATTGGCGCTTCTGCTTCTGGCATCTTGAGCGATGCAAGAGTCCTAATTGACAGGGCCCAGCTAAGAGCGCAGCAGAACAGAGTAACTTACGACTCTGAAATCGACACTTTAACCATAGTGAAGGACATTTGCGACTTGAAGCAGATATGCACGCAAAGCGGGGGCTTAAGGCCTTTTGGAGTGTCGGTCTTGGTTGCAGGCATTGACGACCATACGCCAAGATTGTTTGAAACAGACCCCATTGGGATATTCTTCCAGTACAGGGCGACTGCAATTGGGGAAGGCGAGATTGAAGTTGAGGAAATTCTCCACAGTGAATACAAGCCGGACTTGACAATAGATGAAGGACTGAGGCTGTCGTTAAAGGCTTTGAAAAAAGTTTTGGGGGAAAACTTCAATGTTGAAAGGGTTGATGCTGCATATATCGGCATAACAGAGAAAAAATTCAGGAGAGTGGCAAAATCCAGGATGGAGAAGATGTCCTCAGAGCTAAAGGACGAGAAAAAGCCTGCAAAAAAATAAGTGATTCAATATGGTTAATGTAGACCAGGCAGTCATTGCGCGGCTAAGAACCCAGGGACACACATTTGAGATTCTTGTGGACTGCGGAAACGCGCTTGCACTTAAAGAGGGCAAAAGTGTTGACATGCATGATGTGCTTGCAGCAATGAAAATATTTTCAGATGCAAGGAAAGGGCTGGATGCCTCTGGAAATGCCATGAAGCAGATTTTTGGCACAAATGAAGTCAATGACATAGCCAGCCAGATTATACACAAGGGGGAAATACAGTTAACACAGGAATACAGGGAAGGATTAAGGGAAGGAAAAAGAAAGCAAATTATTGCAATAATACACAGGAACGGCGTTGACCCAAAAACGCACCTGCCGCACCCGCCGCAAAGAATTGAGAATGCATTCGTTGAGGCAAAATTTCACATCGATGAATTTCAACCAGTTCAAGAGCAGGTTCAGGAGGCGCTAAAAAAATTAAGGCCAATACTTCCGATAAAGTTTGAAGTCAAGGAAATCGCAATCAAAATCGGGCCTGATTATGCCCCAAAGTGCTACTCAACTGTCAAGTCATTCGGAACAATATTAAGGGAGGAGTGGCAAACAAATGGCTACTGGGTGGCTGTTGTTGAAATTCCAGGCGGAATGGAA
>JACPMS010000081.1 GCA_016185875.1 Candidatus Woesearchaeota archaeon
ATTTCTGAAGAGTCTTTTAAGAGGGACAAGCAAAGGATTGAAGACAAATTAAATAAGCTAAAATAAAGACTCTTATGTGTTATAAGCCTCTATCTTCTTTTTAGTGTCAATGACATAATGGTAAATCTCATTTGTGATTGCTCCTATTGCTTCAACTGCCCTTTCTTCATCTAAGTTTTTTGTCATAATGCAATAGACTATCCTGCTTTCATTGATGTACATTATTCCGCAGTCATGAAAATACCTATAATTAACATAGTAAGTTTCGCCGAATTTATGAGCTATGACTACATCATCAGGAATATTTGCCACTTGGTTTGCATCAAAAACTGTATCAGTCAGCAGAGATAGCAGGTATTCGGAATTCTCAGCCTCAAGCACTGTGGAAAAATACAAGCTGGAGAATAATGTTGACATTGCTTTCGGGCTTAACAAATTCTGGTGCTTTGCAGTTACCTCATCCTGAAAGTCAGCATTAACGTCAATGGAGTAATAATCCAGGATTAGTTGAAAATCCTCAACATCAATTTGGCGCAACAAGACTCTAAAGGCTGTATTGTCGGACTCTTTCAGCATTTTTTCAAGTACAATCCTCAAAGGCAGTTCCTTTTCTTTAGTTTTGTAAAGCTCGCCAGAAGAGTCTGTCTTATCTTCATCCTTGATTTCAAGCATGGTGTCAAAACTCAGCTCGCCATCCTCAATTTTTTGTGTTATAAGTATTGCAACAGGCATTTTAATCAAGCTGGCCGGGAAAAAACCTGTTTTTTCATTTATGCCCATCCAGACTCCATTGCGCAAACTTTCAACATAGACTGAGACATTAAGATTATTTTTTGTTATATATTGGCCAATATTCTCTTTTAATAGCGCGAAATGGGATATCAGAAAACTTTTTGGCTCAAGCAATCCAGAATAAACCCTTGGCGATAAAAGCCCTTTGGTGTTGTACTGCGGATTTTTTATTTTGCTGTTGTATGCATAAGATGTTATCAGGGCTGATAAAAGAATGACTATCAACACAGCTTCAAATACAACCACCCACTTTAGTTTAATGAGCATAAAAAAGAGCTAATAAAACAGATATTTAAATCTTTTATGGTTTCATAGGAGTCAATCTATGAATTAAACCAAAAATTCTTAAACATGGGCTGGTTATCTTCGCCTATGAAGAAACTATTGTTTTTATTGATAATTTTAAGTATTTTATTGCTGCCTTTTGGATTTGCCAAACAGGGGCATATGAAATTATTGGCTGTCAAAGAATCGGAAAATGGCTATGAAGGGGGAATTGCTGATTTGTATTTGGAGATAAAGCCGGGCACTGGCAGGGTGTTTCTTGAAACATTTCCATTGACAAGAACCGACACCCAAATGTCGACAAGGTTTGCAAAGGCAATAGCATGCGATTTAATTGAAAAAGACTGCGATGACATAGATTTTTTCTACACTATAACAGCAGACTCTGCGATTATAGCAGGGCCGAGCGCAGGGGCTTCAATTGCTGTGCTGACAGTGGCAATGCTCGACAACCTTGAATTAAATGAAAACTATGCCATTTCAGGAACAATAAACTCAGGCGGCTTGATTGGACCTGTTGGAGGGTTAAAGGCAAAAGTAGAGGCTGCCAAAAAGGCTGGACTGAAAAAGGCATTCATACCAGCTGGCGAGCTGATAGCAAGAATTGACAATACAACAACAGACTTGAAGAACCTCTCAAAAGCTTTGGGAATAGAGATTGGTGAAATATCAACATTAAGCGAAGCTGTCAAAGAGTTTACAGGAAGAGAAATAAAGCAGAGATTTAAGAATATTAACATAAGCGAAGAATACACAAGCACAATGAAATCCTTAGCAAAGGACTTGTGCGACAGGAGCAATAAGCTAAGAGCAGATACTAAAAATTTAAACTACGCAATCAATGTTTCTTCAATTAAAGAAAATGCATGGAATTTAACCGGCAAAGGAAGAGAGGCTTTTGAAAAGCAAGTCTTTTACTCGTCTGCAAGCTACTGCTTTGGGGCTAATGTTGAATATTCCACTTTGACACTGCTTTCAAAGAACTTGTCCAGAGAGGAAGCGCTAAAAGAGATTGAAAGAATAAACAAAGAGATTGCGGATTTTCGCGCAAGAGTTGAAAATTCTGAGAAAAAAACAATCACGGATTTGGAAGCGTATATTGTTATTAAGGAGAGGCTTGCAGAAGCAGAAGAATCAGCTAATGATGCTGTTGAAACACTTAATAAAACAAATGATACATCCAGGATTGCAAGGACTTTGGCTTACTCTTCTGAAAGGATCAATTCTGCTTATTCATGGTCCAATTTTCTGGGGAAAAAAGGCAAGTCATTTAACCTGAACAAGGATGTCCTGAAAAAATCATGCCAGAACAAGATAAGCGAAGCTGATGAAAGAAAGCAGTATGTTGAATTGTATTTTCCAGGCACATTGGATAGTGTCAAAAAAGAGATAGACAAGGCAAATGCTGAGCTTGAGAAAGGAAATTACGAGCTTTGCCTGTCAATGGCAAGCAAGGCAAAGGCTGATGTAGACATTGTATTAAGCGTGTTTGGCGTTGACAATGCCCAATACAGGAATATTGTCGACAGGAAGCTGGAAATAGTGAAAAACAACATAGCAAGAGAAGCCTCAAAAGGCATTTTCCCGATTCTGGGCTACAGCTATTATGAATATGCAAACTCCCTGAAAAACACTGATGTGTTCTCTGCATTGCTTTACTCAGAGTACGCACTGGAGCTTGGCAATCTTGACATTTATTTCAAGGAAACCAACGGAAAGAAAAAATCCTTTGATATAGACAAAAATTTATTAAGCATGTTTCTGATAGGGGTTGTTGTAGGAATTGTTGCTACTTCTCTAATAAAGAGGGAGGGCAAAATAAAGCGCAAATCCGGAAGAAGAAAGTGATTTTAAGTGTTTTTTATATAGTCAACCAACAAAGTAATTAGGGTAAATGTATTGTTTGTTGTTGACTATTACGAAGTCACAACAATACTTAATAATTTTTGTGGGTGAGTATATTTTTATTTTGTTTACTTAAGTCGCATCATTATAATTATAATGAAATTCGTTAATTTTCGTAAAAATTACCAAATTTCAAATATAACAAATTTAATTATTAATTTACGAAAATTTAGTAAATTTGTATTTGTTATAAATAAGAATTATAAACCCGGTACAGAACAAAGTCGAATGCGAGTGAGTTCGTTAACTCGCTCACAACTACCGTTGCTCTGCCGGGAAAAAAGAGGTGATAGATTATCACTTCGCAAGTGATATATTATCACTATGAAATGAATTATACTTATTATCACTATAAAATGGATAAACTTATATTTAAACTTTTCTATCCGAACGATGCTTTGGGCTTGTTTCTTGTAATTTTTGCTGCTTTTTTGCTTGGATGCGCCCAGATTACCGGCAAGGCAGCAGGGCAAATACCAATGGAAACTGCCAGAAATCCAGAGGTTTACTTCTGCCCACGGCAAGACTGCAGCATGGTTTTTGAAAATTTGATAGATTCTGCCAACTCCTCTGTTCACTGCGCCTTGTATGACATAAACCTGAAAAATGTAATAAGAAGCCTTGCAAAGAAAAGCAAAATAGCTGACGTCAAAGTTGTTATTGACAGCTCAAATTACAGGGAGCAGATAAAAGGCGATGGCATCAGAATGGATGATGACAAGCAGCTAATGCACAACAAATTCTGCGTAATCGATGGAGAGGCTGTCATCACCGGCTCTTTCAACCCAACTAGCAATGACAACTACAACAACAATAACAATGTGGTTGTTGTATATTCAAATGCATTGGCAGAAAATTATGAGGATGAGTTTGAAGAGCTGTGGGATGGGAAATTTGGGCAAGGCAACAATGTAAGAAATCCAACCGTATACATCAACAATATCAAATTTGAAAATTATTTTTGCCCTGAAGACAAATGCGAATCTCACATAGTTAATCTTATTAAAAATGCCCAAAGCAGCATTTATTTCATGGCATTCAGCTTTACAAACGAGGAAATCGCAGACGCTTTAATCAAGAGGGAAGGCTTAGACATAAGGGGGATTTTTGACTCAAGCCAGTCTTCCAGCAAGTACTCCCAATTTAAGAGGGTGCAGGAATTTGGAATTAATGCAAAAAAAGACTCAAATAAGTACAAGATGCACCACAAGGTATTCATCATAGACAATGAAACTGTTGCAACAGGAAGCTTTAACCCGACATTCAGCGCTGATGCCAAAAATGACGAAAATTTACTAATCATCCATGACAAAAAAATTGCAAATGCATTTCTAAATGAATTTGACAGCGTGTGGCAGTAATCCAACATTAAAAGGCACAGTAATTGCCCTAAAATTTGCGTCTTTCACTACATTAACGAAAATTTTTTATATCAGCTATAAAACAGGTATGCTGAAATGCCGCAGGACAAGGAAGAGGACTTTGATGCCTACAATGACAAAAACAAGGACGAGAAGGAAGAGGACTATAATGACGACTTAAAGGAAGAGGAAGATTTGGACAGGGAAGATGATGAGA
>JACPMS010000090.1 GCA_016185875.1 Candidatus Woesearchaeota archaeon
CTCAAGGTATAAATGCCCAGAATATTTTGTTGATTTTAATGAGAGCCTGACTAAGAAATAAAATGCCAAAAAGAAAAGATAAAATAATAAAGCTGTATTTTTGCCCGAAATGCAAGAGCAAGGAAGTCGGTTATATCTTCGAATTCCAGAATATTTTTGGCATAATACCAAGAATGAAATGCAGAAAATGCAAAAATGAGGGGCTTTTCCCAATTATGGTTTTTAACTTAAATAAACTGAATAAAAAAAATGGCAGAAGAAAAGAAAGCAAAAAATAAAGGGGATTATGAGGTTGAGGAGGCAGAAAGGACTGGTGAGGAAATAAACAGCTGGATAGAAAAACTCCAAAACCTGAATTATGGAGAGCATGTTCATTTGCAAACTTCAGAAACTTTATGTTTCTGATAGTGCTCAAAAACTAGAAATGATACCTCAAAGTTTTTGACATCAATAAAAACAAAGAGCTTATGATAAATAAAATATTTAGGAAAGAATAAAATGCCTGACAAAGAAGACAAGAATAAAAAGGAAAGCAAGAAAGAAGAAGAGGAAGAAGAATTTGATGACGAAGAAGAAAATGGAAATGGCGAGAATGGGAGCGATAGCAAGGAAAAGAAAGAGGTTATAAATGAGAAAGGGATTATCGGCGCAGAGATAACAGAGGAGATGGAGAAGGCATACATAGATTATGCCATGTCTGTCATTGTTTCAAGGGCTTTGCCATCTGTTGAGGATGGGCTAAAGCCTGTTCACAGGAGAATTCTTTATGCTATGGAATTGCTTGGCTTGAAGCCATCGAGCCAGACAAGAAAATGTGCGAGAATAGTCGGTGATGTTTTAGGAAAGTTTCATCCTCATGGTGATATGGCTGTTTATGATGCATTAGTAAGAATGGCGCAGGATTTCTCCTTAAGGTATCCTTTAATAATCGGGCAAGGAAATTTTGGTTCACTCGATAACGATCCTCCTGCTGCTCAGCGCTATACAGAGGCCAAGCTTTCACCAATAGCAATGGAGCTTTTAGAGGACCTGGACAAGGAAACAGTAAAATTTTCTCAGAATTTTGATAACACATTGAAAGAGCCGGAATTGCTGCCGGCAAAGCTGCCAAATCTATTGATAAATGGCGCAAGCGGCATTGCAGTCGGAATGGCAACAAACATTCCTCCGCATAACCTGACAGAGGTATGCGATGCTGTAATTAAATACATTGAAAATCCTGATATAAGCATAGAAAAGCTTGCGGATATTATAAAAGGCCCGGATTTCCCAACAGGAGGAAGCATATCAGGAAATATGCTTGATGTGTATAAAACAGGCAGGGGAAGGATAACCCTAAGGGGAAAGCTGGCAACAGAGGAAAAAAAAGGAAGGCAGAGAATTATAATAACTGAGATTCCATACATGCTTAACAAGGCAGACCTTGTAAGCGGGATAGCAAAGCTTGCGCAGGAGAAAAAACTTGCAGAGATATCAGACATAAGGGATGAAAGCGCCAAAGGCAGGATAAGGATAGTGGTTGAGCTTAGAAGGGGAGTAGACTCTAAATTTGTAATAAACAAGCTTTACAAATACACAAGATTGCAGGACAGCTTTGACATTAATCTTCTTGCTCTTGTTAAAGGCAAGCCGCAGATTCTTGACTTAAAGAAATTTATTTTTGAATATGCCAGGCATAGAAAGGATGTTGTTGAAAAGAGAACAAAATTTGACCTTAAAAAAGCAGAGGAAAGATTAGAGATTGTGCTTGGATTGATTATTGCCCTGAAGGACATAGATAATGTTATTGCCCTGATTAAAAAAGCAGAGCATGCAACAGATGCAAAAGAAAAGCTTATCAGCAAATACAAGCTGACAATAAAGCAGGCCGAGGCAATATTAGAAATAAAACTTTCTGCATTGACACATCTTGAGCAGGACAAGCTTAAGAAAGAGGAGCAGGAATTAAAGGCAAGGATAGAGGAATTAAAAAAGATTCTGTCAAGCGAGCAGGAGATTTTAAATGTCATAAGAAAAGAGCTGCTCGAGGTCAGAAGAAAATACGGGGATGAAAGAAGGACGCAGGTTATGGAAAGGGAGATTAAAGAGCTTGAGGAAAAGGACTTGGTGCAGAAGACAGATGTTGTTGTTACAATAACTGACAAGGGCTATGCAAAGAGGATGGATGTCAAGACATACAAAGAGCAGAAAAGGGGCGGCAAGGGGGTTATAGGCTCTGATTTGGCAATGGGTGATTTTGTCAAGCAGCTTTTGACATGCTCAACCCATGATTACCTTATGTTCTTCACATCAAAAGGAAAGGTTTACTGGCTGAAGGCATATGAGCTTCCTGCTGCAGAGAGATATGGAAAAGGAAAGGCGCTTGTTAATATGCTTAATCTTAAGGACGAGACAGTGCAGAGTGTTATTGCTGTGAAAAAGTTTGAGGATTTTCTCATGTTTGCAACAAAGCAGGGCGTTGTAAAGAAGCTTGCCCTGCAGCAGCTGTCAAATCCAAGGGCAAGCGGGCTTAGGGCAATAAACCTTCCTGCTGACAATTCAGACATTTTGATTGATGTCTCTCCAATCAAGGACAAGCAGGAGGTTTTGCTTGTGACAAAGAAAGGGCTTGCGATAAGGTTTAATTCAGATGATGTAAGGGCAATGGGAAGGGCATCTTATGGCGTGACAGGCACGAGGCTTAACCAGGGCGATGAGGTTGTCTCACTTGAGGTTTTGCCACTCGAGAAAACTAAAGACACAATACTTACAATAACTGAAAAGGGATATGGCAAGAGAAGCGAGATAGATGATTACAGGCTGATTAACAGGGGTGGAAAAGGAGTGATTAACTTGAAGGTCAGCGAGAAAACAGGGCATGTCATAAAGACAGTCTCTGTTACTGACAAGGACAGCATAATTGTGACAACAGCGAAGGGCATGGTGATAAGAAGCCCTATAAACCAGATAAGGATTATGTCAAGGGCAACGCAGGGCGTGCATATTGTAAGGCTGAAGGGCGATGACAAGGTTACAGATATTGTGAAGGTGTCGGAGATTTCTGAAGAGGAGAATAAAGATTCTTAAGACTTAAAGATTGCTCATTACTCCCCCAGCCAGGTGTAAGGCGTTCATAAGCGATAGCTTATTAAAGAATAAAGATTTATTCTTCCTAACATGGATTTTAAGCAAATACAAGGCAAAATTGTAAAAAATGCTATTGAATACGGCAAAAAATATAACATTGAAATTGACGAGGATTTTGCATTGCTGAAACTATATGAAGAAGCTGGGGAATTAGCGCAAGCTATCCTGATTCATCGCAAAAAATGCCGCCATGAAAAATATGTTTCTGAAGAAATCTCAAAAAAAGAGTTAGCGAAAGAATTGGCTGATGTGATGGGGATGGTAGTAGTCAATGCTTATTTACTTGGAATTGACTTGATGGATGCTATAGACAAAAAATGGATTAACAAAGAAAAATAAAATCCAATAATAGCAAGCGCCTATTCCTCCTCATAAGATAGTTTTATATATAATTCTGAATAGATATATTTATGGCTGCCTTTAATATACTTATAGAGCAAGATGAAGATGGCATGTTTATATCAGAAGTGGTTGAAGTCCCAGGATGCCATACGAAAGCAAAA
>JACPMS010000026.1 GCA_016185875.1 Candidatus Woesearchaeota archaeon
CTTTGATTACAAACCATGATTACTGCTTCAACGACCCTGAGAATAACTATTACTGCTCCTATGCAGAAAAATGGCTGCCAACAGACGGCTCTGACAGAACCCATTTCAGCTTAGCTCCAATCCCAAATCCAAGGCAGAAAGGAGAGTGCTGCTCTCAAAATGAATGCTGGGGTGGAAATTCTTGCATTGAAAACCAAAAAGCAAATCCATTGGCGCAGCCGATAAATGGCTTAAGATGCATTGATGGCTTGTGGCAAAACTCCACTTTGAAACAAACAAGCGATGGAACCACATCAGGATACTGCCCGAGCAATGCACAATGCCTTCTCAGCGTATTTGGAAAAGATGAATCCAGCCAATGCATTGAATCAGGAAATTACATTGATGACAACTATTGCGAAAATGGTGGCTGGTCATCAAGGACAAAGCTGCTTGCTTTGCAATTGTTAAAGCTTAAAAGCGGAGATTTCATGCTTTTCTGCGACAATAGGGAAAACACGCTAAATAATCTTCAATACCTGACTGAATCAAATGAAATTGTCTCTAATGTTCTAACTAACCTAAAGACCAACAACTTCTGCATTTTGAAAACAGGAAGCAAGGTTGTTGCAGCAGCATCCATAAACAAAAATCTTGAGGATGTGCCGAGCAGCAGCCTGAATATCTTTGGTGTTGCAAATTGCAATGATGGCTTGATAGACGATGGGCAATACCATTCCTGTGATTATTCTAACAAGGTATGGTTCAATAAAAGGCTAAAGAGCTTTATCTACAGCAGGGACATAATAACTGTTCCACCAGAACAAGATCAGATAACTTCATTTGAAGAATTTATCGGCAACCCAATAAAAAATATAATCGATGCTATAAAAAGGCTTGTAACTTCTCCTCCTTTTGACGAGTCTTATCTGAAAGGCATAAAAAAATTCGATAAGCTGTACATGGCGCAGCAAGGCACAACATCTGTCAGAGGCTCTATGGAAGGAGTCAAATTCAAGAACATCATAATAGAGTACATTGGCTTTGAGACAGACATATGCAAGTTTGTAGAGCAGTACAACCAAGCCAAAAAAGATGCATCATCAGGAATATCATGCAAAAACGAAGGCAATAACTATTATGTCCTTGCGCAAGGCAGCCAGTTCACAAACATAAATCCGGAATCAATTTGGACTGATTTGACTGCCAAGCTAAGGTTAAAATGAAAAAAGTTAAATCACAAGTCACAATGCTCATGATAGTCGGCTTAGTGCTCTTTATAGTAATAAGCCTGGTTTTGTACCTCTCCAAGTCAGCAATCAGGAAGCAAAGCCAGCAGAGCATTAAAAAAACACAAGAAACAGCAATAGAATCCCAGCCAGTCAAGGAATTTGTGTCAAAATGCCTGGACAAGCTTGCAAAAGACGCAATCGTATTGCTTGGCAAGCAAGGCGGCTACATATACACAAGCCAGGGAGGCACATTAATTGATTATGGTGATACTGACGAAGGCTTGTTTTTTGTTAATCATCAAGGACTTAAAGTTGCATACAATATATTGCCTCCAAAATTCGCTATTTCTCCTTATTCATCAGAAATTCCAGATTACCCGTGGCTTGCATTCCCTTATCTGACACCAACTTCAAATGCAGAATCATTTGATGGATTTTTTGGTATAAACAGCATGCCGCCACTTTATTCTACAGATGGTCCAAATTCTATACAAACTCAAATTGAAAACTTCATCGACAGCAACATGTTCAGTTGCTTGGACTTTAATATATTCGAAAAGCAGGGGCTTGGCATAGCTGCAAGGCCTGCAAAAACATCAGCCATCATCGGCAGCAGCGATGTAGCAATAAAATCAACAATTCCTATGTCAATAACCAATCCCAAAACAAATGAGGTTTCTGAACTGAGCGATTTCTCGGCAAGCGTAAATATAAGGCTAAGGGACAATTATTTTTTTGCCAGGGAATTAATTGAAAATGACATAAGAAATGTAAAATTTGACATAGGAGATGTTAAAAACAATAAGGATTTTCTAGACGTTAGCTTAATTAAGCATGTATTCTCTAATGATGATTTGATAATTATAACAGATGGAAAATCACTTATCAATGGGAACCCATATGAATATGTATTTGCCAGAAGGAACAGAAATCCTTCACTTTATTACATAAGAAAAAATGTTTTGGAGTTTCCGCAGGGTTATATAATAAATATGAGCAGTCTGACATCAAATCAAAAGTTAAAAGCAGAAGACCCGGATGAAGACAACATGACTTTTACTGTAAATCCAGGGCTTCCCAAAGTATTTAATGTCCCGCAACTGAAATTCAAAATAGAAGTCAGCGATGGCCAGTTGTCAGACTACCAAGTCATAACTGTCAACAGGATATGAGCAAAATAAAAAAAGAGGTTTTACTGCTTGTCTTATTGCTTTTAACTAGTTTAAACACTGCCTATGCTGATGAAGTCGGATGCTGCAGCAATCCAGGCGCTGGCTCTTTGGCATGCTCCGCAGACAGGCTTGCATTGAGGGACAAGGAATGCTGCCCAAGGCCGGAAGCCACTTTCCCAAGTTATTACAAATCATCGCAGAATCCTGACAGCCCAGCTGACTACAATAATTGCGCATCAAATTTCTTTTTTCCGAATAATGCGTGCTCAACAGTCACTGCATGTTCTCTTGGCTGCTGCTGTTCTGAACTGGGAGGAACAATCAAGCCAGATGCACAATGCAAAGGAACTGGCCTGACATTCTACAAGGGACAGACAAACTGCAATCAAATTTGCCCAATTCCCCAATGCAATGACAACATAGACAATGACAATAATGGCTGCGCGGATTTTGAAGGAGGTGACTTAGGGTGCGCAAGCCCTGCAGATAATATTGAATCTGGAGGAAGCTGCACAAGTCAGGGAGCAGGCTGCAGCAATCCAAGCTACATGCCAAAATTAAGCAGTTTTGAAATAGCTCCTGCAAAAGGAGAAAGAAAATTATTGCTCAAATGGCAGGATGAATGCAAAGAAAATGCCGTGTCTTACGAGATTTTAAGGTGCAAAGACAATGGATGTACAAACTTTGCAGTTATAGGCTCAACAAACACAAATTCTTTTGAAGACGCATCTGGCGATTTGCTGTTTGACACTACATACACTTACCAAGTTAAGTCCCGCTACAGCCTGCAAACTGCAGCACCTACAATAACAAAGGCAGCCACTCTTGGCAATTTAGAATGTTTGAGCCAATTCACTTCAAATAATTTCTGCATACATGAATCCTACTATAGCAAATACCAAAATTACCTGTCATCAAATTTTGCAGATTTCTCAAAAAATTTCCCTCTTGGAGTAAAAACCAAATTCGGGGACAAATTCAATAAGGCTTATTTTTGCGACACATTCAACAAGCTTGTGCCAGAAGGCACATCCTGCTCCTCAACACAGGTTTGCGTAGTCAATAACAACAAGCCAGCATGCCTAAACAAAGTAAGCTGCAACTACAACAGTGCAAACCCGTTTGGATTATTCTATACGATTGGCGATTGTGAAAAAGACAGATATTGCTTTTATGACAGGTCTTACTCAATTGTAGATTCATGTTTTGGCTGCGACCCATCAATGGCATGTTATGATTACAAATCAAACGAAGCATGCAGCAGGGACAACTGCAATGTCGGAAATTGCAAGTGGAAGAGTTTAGCAAACCAGATTGGAGTAGGGGTGTGCATAAGCACAAGCGAGTACAACTGCAAGTGGTGCGACAGCAAAGGCACGAAATCATTGGAGAACCTAAGGGCTTTCAATGAAGTCTTTGATTTCTGCACAAGAGACAAGTCAAATGCGTTGTCAGAAGGTGCATTCAAATGCTATTTCAGCAATTCAAGATCAAAAAACTGCGAAAATGTCATATGCAAGGATTATGAGCCAGAGCAATGCAGCAATTCCAGAATAACGCATGATGAGAGCAATAAAGTAACAAACCCCTCATCAGACGAATGCGGCATAAATGTATGCCAGAATATCAACAGTTTATGCGTTAAAAATGCCGATGGAGACGACAGGGCTGACTGCACAACCACTTCATGCGAAGGCGATTATTTTGCTCCAAACACAACATTGCTGCCAGTTGTAAAAAAAGGAGTTGCTGACAGCCTGATTGTTCAAATCTATGACAAAACAAGCATCAACTCCTCAGTTGTATTGAAAACCTCTCCAGATTATGCCACCTTCTTGTGCGTAGAGCCTTGCGGAACAGCAGGTCATCCTTATAGCACCTCAACAGCAAGCCGCACAATAATAATAAGCAATTTAAATGCTTATGACGGAAACAACGGCAGCGAACTGCTGTCTTTGAATGAAGGCGCAAACACCATAAGGTATTATTCCCAAGATCCTGCCAAGAACGTAGGAGAGGTTAAGAAAGTAACTGTGGAAGTGCATAGCAATACAGCAGGTCCAAAGATATTTTCTATAAACATAACTGACGGCACAAGAGTCCTGGATAAGCTATTCACAAGCAGCCAAAAGCCAACTGTAGATGTCCAATTTTTTGAACCGGCAATTGTGACATTTGCAAGGATTATCAGCAAGGACAAAACAAAAGCAATAGACCTTCAAAAAAATACAGAGCCAAATGCAAAAGTAAGTTTCTCGATTGCAGAAACTCTGCCGAATGGCGAGTACACACTTGAGCTGAATGCCAAAAACAAGAACAATATTTTCATGGACCAGCAGCTGTCCCAAATTATTGTAATAGACAATAATAAGCCGGTATTGAGTGTCTCGCCCTCTAGCGACACGATTGTCAACACATCGCTTGTAACAATAAAGCTTACATTTGACAAAGAAGTCAATCTGGAGTCAGTAAAAATAAACCAAGAAGACATAAAAAATATGTTTTCAACTAGCGACAACAGGGTATTCACAGCGACATTAAACCTGTCAGATGGCAATAAGAAACTAGACATTGCTGCTAGTGATTTTGCAAAAAACAGGTTAAGCAGCTCTGTCTTATTCATTGTTGATGCAAACCCAATCACAATAAACCTTGCAAAGCCAAGGTTTGGCACAGCATCCGCATCAGTCTTTGATGTTGTCATAGAAACAGACAATAATGCAGTCTGCAGGTACTCGCTCGACAACAATTTTGAATTTGATTTTATGGATTCATTTACAGCAACAGGCGCTACAATGCATACAATCTCAAATTTCAACAAGATAGCCAGCGGCGACTTAAACCTGCACAAGCTGAATGTAAGATGCAAGGAAGAGCGTTATGGCATTTCATTCAAGTCTTTTGATATAAATGTTGACACAACACCCCCTCAATTGAAGAGCGCATTTGCGTTTCCCAGCCCAATTGTTGAGAAGCCTTCAACAACAACATTGACTGTGGAATCTGACGAGCCAGTCATTTGCAAGTTCAGCAGCACTACAAGGGACTTCAACAATATGGAGGGCAAGTTTGAAGGTTATGATGGCAATAATTTCAGGATTATAAACAAGCAGCTCATCGCAGTTGAAAATGAAACAAGCTATTTATATTATATAGCGTGCAAAAACAAGGCTGAGCTTAATTCAGAAACAAAAGAAATTTTATTCAAGGTTGATTTGACAATTCCAATTTCGATAATATCCCACACTCCTGAATTTTTCAACTCAACAAATGCTGTATTAGCTGTTGAGACAAACAAGAAATCTCAATGCAAATTTTCCGAATCCGACAATACAGCGCAAAGTGGGGACATATTTGGAGCGCCGGGCTACAGCCACACAAGGCAATTGGTAGCAGCGCCTGGAAAGCACACCTTCTTTATAGTATGCAAAGACCAGTTTTTGCAGAAATTTTCCGATGTATCAACTATAGCCTTTACAATTGACACTACACCCCCAATTGTATTGTCTGTAAATGACAGCAGCACGCTTTTAGACAAGCCGGACTTTGCATGGAGCACTGACAATCTAAGGGTGAAATGGAGCAGCATAGACAACGAGTCAAAAGTAAGCTCAAACCTGTACTCTCTTCTTGAGTCAGGATCATCAAATGTAATCATAAATTGGACAACAAGCTACGCAAACAATGAATGGGTGATTGTTGCAAAATCAAACGGCACAAGCCTGAGCTTGGTTAACGGCAATAACTATTTCTTCAGGGTAAAGGCCAAAAATATAGTTGGATTGCTAAGCGATGCAAAAGATAGCGATGGCGTAGCCATAGACACAAGCCTAAAGCCGTTGAACTGCACAAATGGGATAAAAGACGAGAAGGAAACTGACATAGACTGTGGAAGCAGCTGTGATTTGTGCGGAATAGGCAAAAAATGCAGAGTAAATATTGACTGCAGAACAAGCTTCTGCAGCAATGGAACATGCGCAGTTGCAAGATGCGACGACAGCATCAAAAATCAGGATGAAAGTGATTTGGATTGCGGAGGCTCTTGCAAAAAATGCAATAATAATCAAATTTGCAATAACAACAATGACTGTAGCAGCAATTATTGCAGCTTCGGGTTCTGCAAGCCGCAGGAAAGCTGTTCAGACAGCAGCCTAAGCCCTGCTGAGTCAGACATTGATTGCGGAGGGCCATGCCCGACAAAATGCCCTGAAGGCAAAAATTGCGGCGTGAATGAAGACTGCGGAGAGGGTTTGCAATGCGCGTCTTCTATATGCAAAAAGTGCGCTGACAATGATAAAAACTGCAACGGAATCCCAGACGACCAGGAAGAAAAGGGATTCAAGGACGCAGACAATGACAGCATGTCAGATGAGTGGGAAATACAAAATGGACTGAACCCCAATGATCCAAACGATGCAAATTTGGATAGCGACAAGGACGAACTAACCAATCTGCAAGAGTACAAATATAAAACAAATCCGAATCTTGCTGATACGGATGGAGATGGATTTACCGATAAGCAGGAAGTTGATGCAGGCACAAACCCAATTGACCCAAATGACTTTCCAAAATCAAAGGCAAAAAATATAATTCTCTTTATTCTTGGATTTATCGTGCTACTTTCAGGGTTTGGGTATCTGGCTTACAGAGTAATAGCCAAAAGAAAAGTGGAAAAATTAGAATTGCCAAAATCAATGGAAATTCCAAAGGCAATTCCTCAGCAACCAATCAAGCAAGTGCCTTTAAAAAAGCAAGAGGAGGAACTGAAGATAAAAGAAGCTCTAAAAATAAAAGAAGAGATGAAAGAAAAGGAAAGGGAAAAGCTGTTTGAGGCATTTGGAAAAGAAGGAAAAGAAGAGAAAGAAAAGCCAAAAGCAGAAGAAAAAGAGGGAAAAATAGAAAAATCAGAAGCAAAAGAGGTTAAGAAAGAAAAAAAGGCAGAAGAGATAAAAAAAGAGAAGAAGAAAGCACAGGCAAAAAAGCCAAAAGAAGACGTTTTCATTAAGTTGAAGGAAATCGCAAAAGAAGCAAAAAAGCCAAAGGCAAAACGCAAAAATGCCGCAAAATGAAGCAGTCCCAGTTATACGGCCAAATATTCATCTATATCCTTACCATAATATTGATATCTTTCATTTTGGTCTATGGATATAATGCAGTCCAAAATTTCAAAAAAAGGGCAGAGCAAGTTTCGTGTTTAAAATTCAAGAATGACTTAAGCAATGCCGTAGCCAGCATAATAAGCGACTTTGGCAGCATTAAAAGGAAAGACCTGCAATTATGTAATGCCTACACTCAAGTTTGTTTTGTGGAGACTTTTGAAAGCCCAAACCTGCCAGGCAGCATAGACCCGATTGTAAAAGACAGTGTACTGTCAAATGCCGGGAAAAATGTTTTCTTGATAGAAAATATAGCAAAGGAGTCATTCTACATTGGAAAAATATCTGTTGAGCCTGATGTGATGTGCATCAGGGCCATAAACAGCAAAATAAGCTTAAAGCTAGAGGGCAAAGGCAACCATGTCTTGTTGAGCGAATGGCGTAATTAAACAACTTCTCCAAAATGATGAGCAAAAAAGCATTTGAGATGCAGTTTAACTGGATTTTTGTCCTTGTGGCAGGAGCTGCGATTCTGCTGTTCTTTACAGCTGTTGTTGTCAAGCAGAAAAGCGTGTCAGAAACCTCAACAAAAGCAACTGTGCTGAAAAGCATTGAAGCTATAATAACTGGCGCAAGTGTCAGCACAGACACCACCAACATTATAGGCATACCAAATTCTAATATTGAAGTAGGATGCGGAAGAGTTTCTGTCGGCGCAGTCTCAAAGCAATTTCAAAGCCTGATATTGTATGCGCCAAGCGTAATCAAAGGGGACAAGCTTATCACCCAAACATTAGCTTTCAATGCCCCATACAGGGCAACAAACCTTCTTTTTGTTACAAGCCCGCAGTTAAGGTACACCCTCATAGGAAACAATAATCTTGCGAAGGAGATAAACAAGTCATTGCCTTCTGAGCTGAAAAAGGAATTTTACATGGCTAAGCCTGAAGTAAAAAACTCAAACAACTACAAAGTCAGGCTTGTGCTTTTTGATGACATGATTGATTTTCCAAAAGAATTGGCAAAGATGCCTGATTCTGATGTAACAGCTGTCAAAGTCACTGGGGGCATTGAAAAGGGTGGTATTGAATTTTACCAGAAGGACGGAAATTCATGGCTGTTCAAGGGAAGATCAGCATATTTTGGAAAATCGTCTTTAATCGGAGCAGTATATGCAGATGCCTTGGAAACATACGAATGCAATATGCAAAGCGCTTTTTACAGGCTTAACATTGTGACCAAAATCTATGCTGAGAGAGCAAAAAAACTGCTCCAGGCAGGTTTGTCTAAAAGAGAAGTTGAGTGCAACCAGTTCTATAATAATGCAATAACCCAATTAAACCAAATATCTTCAGCATCTTCAAGCTTTAATGAGGAAAATGTTAATACAATTATGGAATCTTCCAAGTCATTAGCCAATGAAAATAAAAATGCGCAATTGTACTCCTGCGCGTTAATTTATTAGACCAACAAAAAATGAAAAATAAGGCGCAAATCCAGATTGGAGAAACAATCGCAGTGCTTTTTGTGTTCTTCATACTTATCATTGTTGGGTTTATATTCTATGTGAGGGTTATCAAGGGCAATATAGAATCAGAGGCAGAGGAATTGTCCCAGCTTAGGTCTATAGGAATTGCGCAAAGGGTGATGTTTCTGCCCGAAGTGCAGTGCAGCGAGGACAACATAATAACAGAGAACTGCATTGACATATTAAAAATACAGGCTGCGCAGGACGTAATGAGTGGAAATGAGCTTTACTATTATGATTTGCTTGAATTCAGCAATGTGACCATATTGCAGATTTATCCTTTTGAAGCTAAATGGAGCCTTTACTCAAGAAAAACAAGCGATTTCAAGAGCAAGTTTGTGACAAATGCGCCTGTATCATTGTATGATCCAACAACAAGAAAGCACGGATTTGGAGTTTTAACCATAGAGACAATGTCAAAATGAAAAATAAGGCTTATTTTTTGAAAAAATCCCAGATGGAGATACTTGGTTTGGCAATTGTTGTAGTTCTTATTCTAATAGCTACAATCTTTGTTGTAAGGTTCTTGGTGCTAAAAACTCCTACAGAGTACAGGAAAGGGTTTGTAAGTTCAGAGCTGGCTTCAAACATGCTCAGCACATTCCTGAAGACAGCTGCTGAAGAGTGCTCACAGCTTACAATGACAGAGCTTTTGCAGGACTGCGCTCAGGCACGAGGCATTATATGCGACAATGGGCAGGATTCCTGCCGTTTTGCCGAGTCAACTGCCAAGAAGATATTTGAAAGCACGCTTGATAAATGGAACATGAACTATGAGTTTTTGTCTTATACAGATGTAAACACACCCTTTGTCAAGCTCGGGAAGCCCTGCAGAGCAGAGAAAAAGTCAAAGCTGTTTCCAATCCCAATCAGTTCAGCTACAATGTATGTCAAATTGGATATTTGCGGATAGAATTTGAATAAAAACATCAAAAAACCACTTAAAACCCAAATATTTATATATAACTTCTCTCACAATTTAATAATCTTTTAAAGAGGTGCCTGAATGAATAACAAAGGACAAAGCATTTCTATCAATACTATTATTGTTGCCGCTATTGCATTAGCTGTTTTAGTAGTGTTGTTTGCCATATTCACAGGCAGATTAGGGGGATTTACAAAAGGCGTGCAGGAAACTGATACTTGTGTGCAGAAATGCCTAAGCCTGAATGCTGATTTGGGCAAATCGTTGACAGAGTTTGACAAAAGTTGCAACACAGGTGAATCATTCATAGCAGGCACTTACAAAGATGGCCAATATGGGTGCTGCTGCAGGTCAAAATAACCTAAACTTATTTAAATAGCCATTCTATCGGATTATTATGCCCTCAAAAAAATCCCAGAGCATTTCTATCAACACTATTATTATAGCTGCTATTGCTCTTGCTGTGCTTGTGGTCTTATTTTTGATTTTTACCGGCAGGTTTAAGATATTTAGTGAGGGTTTGGATACAACAGCATCCTGCTCTAGTAGTTGCAATAGTATCGGCATGGAATATTACTCTGCTGCAAATCCAGATACAAAATGTGACCAAACTAGGACGTATATTCCCGGTACATTCAAAGAAAGCAAAACAGGTTGTTGTTGTCAAGCGAAGCCATAAATTCAATTTACAAATTAAAAATAATAGTTAAGATAACCCCCAACCCAAATATTTATATATCTGGTTCTTTAGGGTTTTGGGGTATGTTTAGAAAGTCTATTTATATAAAAAATAAAAGTGGCGTAAAGTTGACATTAACAACCATCATAATCATATTGTTTGTTATTATTGCAATTATTTTTTTTGGTGGAGCTGTTGCAGAAGCCGCACGCAGGATTTTTGGTTAAGATGAACAAAAAAGCTTTATCGCCAGAAGAGACAGTGGCTATTCTTCTTATTTTTATTATAGGAGCTTTGATACTTATCAAGTTTGGCGATTCACTAGTCAGCCAACTAAAAGAGGATGCTGATATAGAAACTTGCAAATTAAGTGTTTTGGCACAAGCACAGACAAGAAAAGTTCCAGGCATTGGTTTTGAGACACCTGGGACATTAACACCCTTAGATTGCCCTAGAAGGAACCTAAAAATCTTTGAGAATAAAGTTGAAATAAACGGAAAGACATCAAAAAAATATAAATTTGAAAAATTGTCACAAAACGAAGTTAACAGAATTCTCGCGGAAGAACTTAGACTATGCTGGTATAAAATGGCAGAAGGCAATAGGAATATATTTGAGCAATCATATTTTTTTGAGTTAAGTCCGAATATATGTTTAATATGCTCAGAGATTGAGTTTGATGATAAATTAAAAGGAAAATCATTTAGTGGACTTTTAGATTATCTAAAATCAAAAAAAATCCCAAAAGGGGATATAACTTACTTTGAATATTTGGTAAGGTCACAAAAGAATTTGTACCTTTTAAAAGGGAATTTACCATGGTCACAACATTTTACACCATGGGGGTATGGTACGACTAATAGAGTTGATGACGACAAATTAAATACAAATGAGAAATATTTAATCTATTTCTTAGCATACAAGCCAGATAAGTTTAATCAAGTTATAGGTGCTTTTACATCAGCTTACTATATAGGACTGGGAAAAGAAGATAAACTTACAACAGAGTGTTCGCAGTTGGTTAACTAAAATGAGCAGATTGGTTACATATACAGTATTTGCAATCCTTATAGGGCTTATAGTTGCTTTTCTTATTTTTAATTCTGAAGCTGCCATTAAAAAATTATATACTAAGGCAGGAGAGAAAGAAACATGCAAAGCCAGCGTTCAATCCCATGCTAGACTGAAAATGAGATATGCAGATTTCTCTGGAGAAATAAAATGCCCAACTGTGAAGCTCAAAATCGAAGACAAAAATGAAGAGAGTGCTAAAAATAAAATAGCAGATGCTATGTACGATTGCTGGGATCAGTTTGGAAGAGGTAAATTAGATTTATTCTCTGATGACAGCGTATATTGTTCAATCTGCCATAGGATAACTTTTGATAAAAATGTTAAGATTAATGGATTCACAAATTATCTTGCTACTAAAACTAACCCTGGACAAAAAATTTCCTATTTACAATTCCTAACAACAGAACAAACACAAAATTCTGACTTCCTTAAAGAACTTGAAAACAGAAAAATTGAGGATACAATAGATGCCTCAAAGAAAGATGAATACGCTATAGTCTTTACATATATTAAAGGGAAGAAATATTTAGAGGAGTATACGGAAAAAGCCAAATACACTGCCCCAGGAATCGGCATAATTGCCTTAGGATTTGGCATATTCAAAGCTGGAGGTATAATCGGAGGAGCTGTTTCGTCTATCGCAACACCTTTTTTAGGTGTTCCTGTTGGTTTAACCATATCTTCTACTGGTGGTTTTGTAATGGCAGTTGGAGCTTTATGGACATATGTAGCACCTTTCATGAGCGGAATCCCTTTTGAACATATTTCTTTGATATCATTAATACCTTATGATGCTCAAAACTTACAAACCTTAAACTGCGAGAAAATACCAATAAAACAATAACAAACTATAAAAATACATAAACTAAGGAACCTATATGATTAGAAAAAATAAGTCTGGCGTTGAGTTTTCATGGAGCTTTTTAGGCTGGCTACTTTTGATATTTTTAACAGCAGTTATAATTATATTATTTACACCCAGTATAGCAGAAGGTTTTGAAAAAGGTGTAAACTATTTTAGGGACTTAAGATGAACAAAAGAGGAGATAATACATTTTGGGTAATAGTTATAATAGTGTTATTTTTACTTGTTTTTGTATTTGTAACCCCACTTGAAGCAAAAATGAGGAATTTGCTTAAAACAGGTGTTGGGCTTGGGACAATTGATAGGGGTGATACTAATGATAAAGTATCCACAAATAATCAGCTGCCATCAACTAAAACAGAAAGAGAAACAAAAGGTGAGTTAAGTGAGATAAAGGTAATAACAGTTGAATCGTCAGAGACCCCAAAACCCACATCACCAGATTATTGCTTAGCAGTGACTTCTGTAAAAAATATAGGTACAGCGACCTGGATAGATTCGGATAAGATTAAAGCTACGCTTTTTTGTAAACACTTGAAAAATCAAAAATCAGATCTTATATATGTTCAGAACTATCCATATGGTCGAGATTATATAACAAATTTAAAACCAGGTGAACAAATACAAATTTCATTCCCAAAAAGATTTCCAGACTCCTGTTTAAAATCCTCTGATGACTATTATATAACTTTATATTCAAATTGTGACGGAAAGGGTACTGAATACGAGCCTTGTGACAATGTTGGACCAGATGCCGATACTAATCCAAAAGTATTAAGTAGTAAAGCATTCAAGTGTAAATAAACCTAAAATGAAAAAAGCTGATTTATCAATAAATATGGTTGTAGTAGCAGCATTAGCGCTTGGTGTTTTGATAGTGCTTTTTTTTATATTGACAAAATCTTCAGGCATGTTTACTCAGGGTGCTTTGACTTGCGACTCAAAAGGTGGCGAGTGTGTACCAGATAAACAATGCCAGTATGAAAAAACTACGTTTAGCTGTGAAAGTAAAAAGAATGAGGAAAAGCTAGTGTGTTGTATAAATCCTTTGAAAGGTTAAAATGATGAATAAAAAAGGTGATGTACCATATGCTGCTGTGACTATTGTACTTGCTCTAGGCATTTTGTTTTTTTCATTGTTTGGACTTACAAAATCAGCACCTGCTGCAGTTAGGTTTGTTTCTTCCGAAACTTTAAAGGCAGAGGACTCTGTATGTAAACTAAACACACAGAGGGCATTGGAAAGAGGACAAGATATTCAAGATATAGATAAAGATGGAAGGAAAGACAATTGTGATAATTGCATAGTTTATACAGACCCACAAACAGGCGATAACAATAAAGATAAAGATGATGATGGGATGCCTGATGGCTGCGACCAAAAGTCTGATGATAAGACTGTGGTAGCTTGCAAAGTTCCTTTATCAAAAGATGGAAGATGTTTGGTAGGTGGCGGTACTTTGATTAAGTCATAATGATGTCAAGATCACCTTTTTTCAACAACAAAAAATCTTCGATAGAATTATCGCTAATCCATTTACTTGAAATTGTTTTAGCAATAGGTGTTGTTCTTCTGCTCATATACCTATCTCTTAAACTTGCTGGATTTTTTATAGGCAGGCAAGACTATGACTCTGCCATCAACAATCTTGAAGAATTATCAAAGAGAATAAGCTTAATTGTCAAAGATAAAAACAATTTACTTTCACAAACAATGGTCTACACTATACCAGACAGCTTCATACTTGTTGGCTTCAGCTATGGTGATAAGGGAGCGTTAAAAACAGAATGTACACTAGAAACAATTACTAAATCAAGGCTAGTTTCATGTCAAGCAAAGTCGTGTTTATGCATTTATCAAAATTTCTATGGAAAAGATTTTGATGATAGACCAAACACTGTCCCATTAAAATGTAAGCCTTTTGATGAAAAGATCATATTCTTAGCGCCTCGCCCAGAACAGTACCCAGATGCAAATTTCAGGGGTGTTAAATCGCAATGGAAGCCTAGCTATGATCCAGCAATGCCAAGCTACAACCAATTTATTGCATATGGTCAATGTGGGACAGCTGCAAAATGGGGAGTAAGAAAGATAATCATCAGAAAGTCAAAAGAAGACATGAATACATTTATAATTATAAATAGCACATCAAATGTAAAAGATTTTTCTGAAGATATAACTCATGGAGTCGGATAATTGGCAAAAAATTCAGAAAAAAATTTAAACAAGTGCAAAAAGATAATATCTATGCAAAAAAGAGGCTTTTTTAAATTCTCAAATAAGAAGGGTTCACTTATAACTAGAGAGAACCTGATGCACTTGGGGATGATAGGAATATTAGCCATGGTTTTTTTTATTTTGTTGGCTTATGTAGATACTGTAAAAAAAGACACTCAGTTTGAAATGCTTTTTTTAAGCAGGGATTTGGCATTATTAACTAACACTATACATTCTGCAACTGGAGATGTTGAGTATACATATGTGCCGAAAGAAGTGGGCTTGAACATTTTCAACTTTGAATTCAAAGCACTAAGCAATAATGACAACCCAATAGTTGAAGTCTCACATGAGGGAATTTCAAAAAATTATCCTTATGGAAGACCTTCTCAAATCAAAGATGAATATTTACTATCAGGAGCAAAATCAATTAAATTCTCTAAAAGCGATACAAAGCTTGCTATAAACAAAAATGAATAAGAAAGCATCTTTTGACATGATTGTTAATCTTTTTAGATTATTATTCACTATAGTTGTATTTGTTTCAATCGTTTTTCTTACCAGAGCATTCATTCAGCAAAAAATTGACATTTTTGAAGCTGAATCAAAACTGCTGGCCCATAGAATTGTGCTATCAAATGATATAAATTATATTGACATGGATACTGGTAGAACTTATACAGGCATCATAGATTTGCAGAAATTTGCATCAGAGGATTTTGAAAAAAATATCCTAAATTCAATTTATTATGGAAAAATAAATTCAGAAGCATCAGCCAAAATCACTTTGAAATATAATGATGAAGGTAAAGCAGTTGAAGTTGAGAAATTCTACAATAAAGAACTCTATAATGAAAAAAAAGTACTTATAGAAGCGAAATTGATAGGTGCTGGGGCTGCTAGAAAACTTGATACAAGTTTCTATGTTCTAGTTAAAGATAATAATAACCTTAAAGAAGGGGTGCTTAACATTGATGCAATTTTGCCAAATCAGTAAAAATACCAAGAGAGGTGGAATGGGGCTAGCAGATTTCTTTAGTATACTCGCTTTTGCACTTATCATATTTATATTTTATTTACTATTAAGATTTACAATAAATAAATCAACTATCGATATATCTGCATATTCAAGCAATGTTGAAAGTTCTATCTCGCTAATCAACATCTTGAGAACGCCCATTAAACTTGATGGCGTGGAGATGAATATTGCAGAGCTTATAGCATTGCAAGATACAGACTCGACTAAAAAAGATTTGGTTGAAAAAACAATCACAAGAATTCTCGACAATTATTTTGGCTCATCAAGTTGCTCAATAATGTGTATAGATGAAGCACAATATAAAGGGAATGGCTGTGACAATTCAGTAATGTACGGATGCCCAACTAACTCAATAACCATGCCAAGCCATACTAATAAACTCATAAAAGTATATTTTGAATCAAACATGCAACAGCCATATTCACAACTAGCACCTTGAAAATGAGAAAGAAAAAATCATCTTTGTTTTATATGCCATTGCTAGTAATAATATCACTTATCATTTTAATAAATCTCTATGCTGTACTGTTGAATAAGAATTCACCTTTGAAATATCCTATAGGCAAAAGACAGTTTGATTTGCTAAAAACATATCAAAAAGCAGAATCAGCCCTTTTCTACATCGACCAGTCTGCAAAATACTCGTTGCAGCAGGCAGTTTATGATTTGGCGCAGAATGGCGCATCAGTTTCTGAATTTGAAATTAATGAACTCAACCTAAATCAAATATTTATCAAGAATAAATGCGGAAAATTCAAGGATGCTTATATCTGGTATGAATTAAAAAAAGACGAATCAGGCAATTATGTTAAAAACCAGTGCTTTGACAGCGATAAAAATTTTCTAATAATAAATCTAATATACTTATTTCATAAAAATCTCGACCAATATTTGACTAATTCTCCATATAATATACCACTTAATAATTATGATTACGAAATCAAAGATAGTTTAGAACTTATAGGAAAAGCAAAATCACCATTAAAATTTGATATATTAAAAGACGAAACAAAGCCCGTTGTTAAGAAACCAGTAGAGATTCAAAGAGATCAACAAAAGTTAGAAGATTTTACCGAAGAGACAGAGGAAAACTTGTGTGCAAAAGGAATAAAATGCATATTAACAGAAGAAGCTTATAATTTATTGTTAGACTCTCAAAAAATTGCCATTAAAAAAGGAAAAAGACTTGTTGTTAACTCTGCTTACAGAAGCCAAGAAGGGCAGCTAGCTATCTGGAATAAATTTGCTGCTACATATCCGAATGTTGAGGATCGAAGGAAAAGAGTATGCAATCCGATTAATATTGAGTGCCCGCATACAACTGGAAATGCTGTTGATGTTGTATTTAAAGAAAAAACAACAAAGACCATGGACATAAATGACTGGATTTTATTGCACGATATAATGTCAGAAGCAGGTTGGGTGAGGTATGGAGTTGAAAAAAGATTTGACATCGGAGAGCCATGGCATTTTGAATGCTGTAGAACTAAAAGATACATAAAAGCAAAAGAAGAAGAGAAAAGAACTGGCAAGAAAGTAACTGCAATTGTGTAAAATGGAAACAAAAGATTTGGTTTTGTTGATGCTAATACCAATTATTTTAGTAAGCCTTATTGTTTATACTGATGAAAATCCAGTAATAACAGGAGCAGCCACATCAAAACAAGAAGAAAGCAACATTATTGGTGCATACTCCATAATGCCTTCTTTTAAAGCTAAGATTAATTATAATGTAGAAGACGAATATCAAGAAATATCAAAACAACTAAACGAAATAATAGACAAATGTAAAAATAGCATAGATATTGAAAAATGCCTAAAAGACAACTCTAAAGAATGGGGTTGTTTGGAATTAAAAGATGAAGTTATTGCTATTCTGTACGATTTTATAGATAAATTCAATGAATGCTCAAACCTTAAAGAAGAAGGTATTGTTTGTAGCTTTTTATTAGATGAAAGAGAAATTATAAATACACCATTTAAAAGTTTTGAAATAAGGCTAACTAATGAAAATCAGAGAACAAGGGTGGAGCTATTGGGTGGCTCGGCTGAAGGTCCAAAAGTTTTAAGAACAGAATATATTAACTTAGAAAACATAGTTTATACCGTATATGATTATAAGGATACGCTTAATGAAAAAATAAATCCAGTAAGAATTTTAATTAAATTTGAAGGTAAAAAACCAATTATTGAAGATGTATTTGCTTATGACGATAACTTAAATAGAATTCCTTTAAGTAAAACTTTCTTACTATATAAAAAAGATAATAAAATCAAATTTGTAGAAGCACCAGGTTCTAGTTTTGAAGCACCAGTACCAGCAAACAGGATAATAGATATACCTCAGGCCAAAGGCATTAAGTTCTGCGCAAAAAGCAAGTATAAATTTTATACTTATGACGAATCAGATAAAACAACAAAGCTTAGAGACGTTGTTTACAAGTTTGCTGTTACATTTCCCATACCTATTCCAAAATCAATAGAAAATTTAGAAGTACTAGATAATCCAAAAGCAGAGAATTCTGTCATTTTGGTATGGGATAAAAACAAAGAATCAAATATAAAATATTATTCAGTCTATTACTCAAAAAATAATTTTGTTGATGTTAAGTTGGACGATGTTAAGAAAGACAAAGCCATATCCAAAAAAACAGTCCTTAATGAGCCAATCGACGTAAATGATATAGACCTAAATAATTGCATTATTAATCCAGCAGGCACTCCTTGCAAATCTTCTATTTACAATAATCACCTCGAAAAAGATAAATTATATTATTGGACTTCTAAAAATAAGCTAATTTATTTGCTTTCTGATTCTGCAAACTTAAAAGATGGCATTGAGTATAATTTTGCAGTGACTGCAGTTAATGAAGTAAATAAAGAACTTGACAATGATAAGTCTATAATAGGCAATACTTATGTATTAACAACAAATAAAAACTATAAAATATCAATGCCTATAGATGACCTAGCACCAAGCTCAGAAAATTTGGTAATATTAAGGATACAACAAATTTACGATTCAGATTCAAAAAAAGTAACATTCAATTTTGCACAGTTGCCTAAAGTCAATGCTGATGGTTCAACACTTAAAGATTTCAAAAACTACTTAGTCTATTATATAAAATATTCGTTACTTACTCAGCAACAAAAAGCCGAAGTTATAAATTCTATCATGAATAGTGAGCTTAATAAGCTTAAACTAATACAAACTATTAACTATGAGCAACAAGGTTATCCATTCTTTATAGATTTAAGTTCTACAAATCCTCAAAGCGGTGATGTTTATTTTTTTGTTATAATTACCTCTGATAATTTAGGAAATCCAAAGGAAGATCAATTTAAAGTCAAGGAATTAGGAGCTATACCTTTACAATTAACCATATCATAATCCAAAACTATATAAACCATTTCCTTAACCTTTTGCTTATGATTAAGATTCCTTACGAAGAGATAATTCTAAAGATAAACGAAAAGGCAAAGATGCCTCTTTCTGAGATAGAAGAAAGGGTTGAAAAGAAGCTTAAGCAGCTTTCCGGACTGATAAGCAAGGAAGGAGCAGCTCATATTGTAGCAAATGAGCTTGGAGTTAAGATTTTTGAGCAGCTAAGCGGCAAGCTGCAGATAAAGAACATTCTGACAGGAATGAGGGATGTTGAAACAATTGGCAAGGTGTTGCAGGTTTATGATGCAAGGGAATTCATGAGAGGGGATGCAATGAGCAAGGTAGCATCAATGCTGGTTGGGGATGAAACAGGCACTATAAGGGTTGTGATGTGGGGCTCTCAGGCTGATAATGCGGCAAATCTTGGGCTTAACGATATTGCAAAGATTGTTGGAGGCTATGTAAGGGAAAACAATGGGAGAAAAGAAATCCACCTCAATGACAGAAGCCAATTGCTGATTAATCCAAAAGGCGAAAGCGTCAGCGAGGTTTTTGCTGAGGGAAAATCCAGCGCTAGAAAAGAAATAAAAAGCCTGAATGAAAATGACAATGAGGCTGAGCTCCTTGGCACAATAGTTCAGGTTTTTGACATCAAGTTTTATGAAATCTGCCCAAGGTGCGGCAAAAGGGCAAAGCCGAACGCTGCCATGTACGAGTGCTTGGATCATGGCAATGTAATTCCCGCTTATGCTTATGTGCTTAATACGGTTCTCGATGACGGGACAGAAACAATAAGGTGCGTTTTCTTCAGGAACCAGGTGGAAAGACTGCTTAGTATGAATCAGGAGCAGCTTTTAAAGTTCAGAAGCGAGCCAGCAGAATTTGAAGCTGTGAAGAATGAACTGCTAGGAACAATTGTAAAAGTCAATGGCAGGGTCAACAAGAATACTTTATTCCAGCGCTTGGAGTTTGTTGTTAATTCTGTTGATTCAAATCCAAATCCAGAGGAAGAGCTGAAGAGGCTTCAAAGTTAGTAACCCAGAGATTTAAGATATTTCTTTAAGTCCTTATATTCTTTGCTTCTATCCAATATACAAAGAAGAATTACTTTTGGCTTGTCAACTAGATAAATAACCCTTTTTTCCTTTTTATTATCCTCAAACCTTATTCTAAATAGAAATAAACTATAACCTTCAACTCTTTTGTTTCTGAAAGGATTTATCTTAATTAACTCTAATCTTTTCTCAATTATAGATCTTGCTTCTTTGCTTAGCTCATCAATTTGCTTCAGGAAGAACTCTGTTGGCACAAGAGTGTAATTCATTTTTTTAATCTTTTGAACAATTCCTCTTCTGTGCCTAATAATCCTTTTTTGATGGAAACATCTGCCAGCTTCCTGACTAATGCAAGCTCTGCTTTTGATATCTTTGGCTCTTCAAACATCTTTTCCCTTATAGTTTCTTTTATGAATTCCTGCAATGTAGAATATCCATGCTTTTCCGCATAAGTTTTTGCAGTTGTAATCAGGTTTTCCGGCAATCTCAGGTTAATTTGCGTGTTCATGATACCAATAGATACCAAGTCCTATATAAAGGTTTTGGTTATTTTATTTCCTTTCCATATTGCAAACAACCACTGGACACTGGACATGCCTGCCTAAAATATATAAACTAACTCATCTCTACTATCTATTGAAGTTGTTGTAAAACGACTTTACCCAGCCTCTGGAATGATTGGAAATGGCGTAA
>JACPMS010000027.1 GCA_016185875.1 Candidatus Woesearchaeota archaeon
CAAATTCAGGGTAGACATATTCTCGGAGTTCAGCAGGATATGTGATTTCAATTATAAGATGCTTATTTTTGAGGAGTCAATCAACGAGCTTAAAAAAATAATGCAAAATCAAAGAGGCATAAACAAAAAAGCAGCCCAATTCGCATTAAAATTGATAAAACTCAAAAATATTGGAATAATAAAATCTAATGAAAAAGATGTGGATGGCTTAATCTTGAATGGCATAAATGAAGATGACATAATAGCAACTCAAGACATCAAACTAAAACAAAAGCTGCTAAGGAAAGGCGTTCCTGTCATAATGCTGAGGCAGAAAAAATACCTTCAATTGGCTGAAAGAAAGCTTTATAAATAAAACATTCTTCCTGAAATACATTGACTAGTTGAAGTCATCAAAATAGCGGGTATAAAATGTTCTACAAGATAGAGTTAAAAGACCATATCAGGGTGCCTCCTAACCTATTCAATTTGCCATTGGAGGAAGCTGTAATAAAAAGGATAAAGACAAAATACAACGGCTTTATCTCGAAGGACTTGGGCATTGTTGTAGATGTGTCTGGAATGAAGGAGATAGGAGAAGGGGTCATTATAGCCGGAGATGGCGCTTCCTACTATGACGTGTCATTTGAGCTTTTGGCTTATAAGCCCGAGATGCAGGAAATCGTGCTTGGCAAAATAAAAGACATAGCTGAATTTGGCGCTTTTATCAACATAGGACCTATAGACGGCATGATTCACATCAGCCAAACCATGGACGACTTTGTGAGCTTCAGCAAAGACAAGACCCTTGCTGGCAAGGAAACCAAAAGGACATTGAAAGTGGGAGACCTTTGCAGGGCAAGGATTATAGCTGTTTCCTTCAAGGATGTTTTAAACCCGAAGCTCGGGCTTACAATGAGGCAGCAGGGCTTGGGAAGATTAGACTGGATAAAAGAGGAAGTGGAGGAAAAAGCCCCGAAAAAGGAAGAAAAAGAAGGCAAAGAGCACAAAGAAAAGAAGGAGCAGAAAGAAAAGAAAGAGCATAAGAAATAACGAAAAACTATAGGGACTCTAAGATGAAAAAAAAAGTCTGTAAAAGATGCAAAATGCTTGTGGAAGGCAATGAATGCCCTGCCTGCAAGACAAACCAGTTTTCAACTAACTGGCAAGGCCGCTTGTATATTATTGATGCCAACAAGTCATTGGTTGCCGAGAAGATAGGAATCAAGTCAAAGGGAGAGTACGCCATCAAGGTAAGGTGATTTCTTTGCAAATAAACGTTACAAGCAAAAAAGAAGAGCCACTGCTGTCAAGGATGATGCTAAAGGCTACTATAGAGTTTGAGAAAGCAACCCCTTCATATCCAGAAGTTACTGCATTGATTGCCAATCATCTGAAGACTGATGAAAAACTGATAGCAATAAGGCATATTTACAACTCATTTGGAAATAAAAAGGCAGAAGTCACTGCTTATGTTTACACTGATGAAAACAGGAAGCAGTTTATAGAGCCAAAATTAAAGGAAAAGAAAGAGAAAAAGGTGAAAGAAGCAAAAAAAGAATAAATGTTGCATATTTTTTAAAATTTTTTTAATTTAATGCGTTATGTAAGATATAAAACATAAAAAATAACATCGATTTCACATTCCTCGAAACATAAATTAAGTTATAATGAAAAAATAAATCAAAAATAAAATGGCAAAAGAGCAGGCAAAGAAGAAATTGGCAGGAATATGGAACCTTTACAACAAGGCAGAAGACAAGCTGGAGAGAAAAAACAAGTCATGCCCGAAATGCGGTGCTGGAACATTTATGGCAAAGCACACAAACAGATGGACATGCGGCGCTTGCAAATATGTCGAATTCTTGAGCAAGTGACTACTTAGATTTTGTTGCAAATACATATTTCGAAGAAATAATTATTGAGCGAATTAAATGTATAATCAAAGCGACAAAAACTGTAAGTAACAATCCTAAACCAAAAAAATCATAAAAAACACGGGTTTTGATTATTGATATTGTCAAAAAGAATACAAAGATAAATATCACGTTTGAAATAAGGATGGACCACAATCTACTAAACTTCTTTTCTAGAAGACTCATTAAAGATAGAACACCAAAAAAGAAAGCAATACTAGTATAAGCTATAGTCTTTAATTGCCTCTCAAAATAATGATGTATTATGTGATGATTAATAAATATGTCAAATCTACTTGAGTAGAATTGAGAATTTAAACGTAGAGCTTCTTCAGAAAATGAAGGACTAGAGTAATATTCATATAAATCGGAAGCAAACAAAAAGAGTGTTAAAGGAATTAACCACCATAAAAGAAGATTCTTTAATGCAATACCAAATTTACCCATAAAATTTAAATGAAGACTATAGTATTTAATACTTTTGAATTTATCCTTTCCCAAACTTTTGCTGAAAAACCAGCAAATCCTCTGTAGTTAACTTCTCCCTTCTTTTGATTTTCTGGTTGACTTCTTCCTCTTTTGACTTCAAGAATGATTCCTGCTCCATTTTCTTTTTTTCTCTTTTGTCAGAAGAGATTTTATCAAGTGAATTTTTAACGTCATTCATAGCTTTTAATTTTTCCTTTAACTCCGAGTTCGCTTCATTAAACTTTTTCTTCAGCTCGGAAAATCTTTTAAAGGCGTCATCTTCCTCAATCTTCATCTTGTCAATTTCTGCGGAAGCCCTTAATATTTCCTCGTGCAGTATTTGGCTTTGTTTTGCCTTTTCCTGAACCAATTTATGCGCCTCGTTCGCATCCTTTTTCATATTTCTGATAACTTCTGAGGCATCTTTAAGCTTTTTATTGGATTCATCAATGACAACTGCATCATTGTATAATTTTTTCAGCTCATTTATCTTCTTCATTAAGGACTGCTCTTTGTCAAATGCCATGGCTTCTGTTTCTATCCTGAATTCCAGCCTTTCCATATTTTGTTTAATCTTAGAAGAAGATTCCCCGATACCCAAGGATTTCAGAAGGGCTGTTTTTTCTTTTTTTAAATTGTCAAATTTTTTTAATTTTTCATCTATGCCCTTGTTTATGCTGTCCCTTTTTGGCTTTAGTCCCTTCACTTCCTGAGTTAAAGAGTCTCTCCTGGCTTTGCTGTCTTTTATTTTTTGGACGGAATCCCTTATCTTTCTGGAAAATTCCTCTTTTTTCCTGAACCACGACTCTTTTTCCTTGTCAAGCTCGTTAAGAACGTTTCTTAATTTAGATACCTCTACTCTATGCTTGTTAAGTTCCTCTGCTAGCTCTTTTGCACTTTGTGATGGCATGAATTTGATTTAACAACAGCATCTTTCACTTTAGCCGAATAAAACGCCTATCCAAATAGCGCACCTAAGCCTGCTGCAGCCTGCTCTTCCGACTTCTTCTCCTCTTCAGCCTTCTTCTTCTCGTCAACTTTCGGAACTGGCTTTCCATGTTCCGCTACCGGTGCTGCTGCAACCGCTACAGGCATAGCTGCCTTCTCAATAGCCTCTTCTATGTTGACTCCTTCCAAAGCTGCTACAAGCGCCTTGGCCCTTGCATCGTCCACTTTGACATGGGCTGCCTCAAGCACTTTCTTCACGCCAGTTTCGTCTACCTTTTGGCCTGCTTTGTGAAGCAGCATTGCTGCGTATATATACTCCATTTTGTTTACCTCCGATTAATTTAATTTTTATATTTTTTATTTTAAAATTTTTATTGATTTAATGGAATTCTTTATTGTTGAATTTTATTTTAATATTATTTTTCTTTTTTCTCCTGCTCTTCAATGGCTTTTTTATGAAGCTCATGATATATCTTTTCCACTTCCTTGACTTCTTTCTGCTTCTCCCTCATCTTTATGTTTGCTTCCAGCTCCTCTCTTGTCGGAACTCTTATTTCGTGCTCTGTTTTTTGCATTATTTCCTCTGGCTTTGATTTAACTTCAGCTTTTTCTTCTTTTATGCCATGAGCCTTTTCAACAATTTGTATTCCTGCTGTTGCTGCTAAACCCAGCATTTGCTGCCCGGCTTTGCCAACCAATAAATCAATAATTCCAGCATCAAATATGTTTTGGGAAAGTCCAAGAGCTTTTGCATCATTATGCGCTTTTCCAATCAGCAATGTTATTGTCTCTTTTGCAGGATAGCTTATGCAGTTTGCAAGATTAAAAGCCCACCTTGATGCATTCGCAAGCCTGTTTTTGTATTCATTTTCATCGATTGACAAGATTTCTCCTGCGTATATCAATCCATTTTCATAAACTGCAACCAAGTCCAAGCCAACTTCCATTGGCTGGATGCCAAGCCTTGTCAATATCTCAGCAACCTTTGGCTTTATCTTCTCTCCTGCTCTTACAACAACAGTATCTTCCTTTATTGCTACTTTCCCACCTTCCACTCCAGCTTTAATGCCGGCAATCGCCAGCTCTCCTATAATCGGGCCTGGCGCAAATGATGTTGAGCCTTTGTTGACTATGATGTCTCTTGGCGCTGTCTGCCCTGCTTTTGCAGGAGATGGAGATTTGCTTTTCTGCAGCGTTTTGCTGAGCTTAAACGGATTCTCTTTTGTGAATATTAATGCAGGCTCCCCTCCCAAATATGATTCAAGCTTTTCAACCCCCTTTTTCTTTGATTTTGTCTGCTCAAATGCAAGCTTTATCAGCCTCCTTTTTGTCATCGTAATAAAGAAACTGCCTCTTAACTGGGCCCTCATGGATTGCAGCTGCGGAGCTGGAAGGTTCTCCATGTTGACAACACCGATAATGGGGTACTCGCTAATCAAATTGGCCAGCTTGCTTACAATTTCCTTTTTGTAAGGCGCAACATGCGCCTGTATTGCTTCTGGCATTTTTGATTTGATTATCCGCCCCTTCGGGGCAATATTTTACGCTCGGCAAAATTTTTGGTAGCTGAGCGAGCGAGAGGCTCTTCGTGAGCTCTCGCATTCGACACATTAAATTTTGCCTCGCCTATACATTTACTTCGCTTCTTTTATCACTTCAATTTTTTCTCCTACTTTGACAGGCTTGCCCATTGTGAGCTTGATGTATATGTCCTTTATGTTGTGCTTTTCATTGGGCAAAAGCGGCAATAATGAATTATATATCGTCAATGCATTTTCAGCTATGTCATTTGCATTCATGTCTTCTGTGCCTATTGCGCATTGTATCAAAGGAGCGCTTTTTACGCTTGTTCTCACAGTCCTTTGAAGTTTCTCATATAAAGGATTGAGGTTTGCGTTGGGCGGCACTATGCAGCCAGATTTCGGGTTTGGCATCTTTCCCCTTGGTCCAAAAACCCTTCCAAAGACTGTAGCGACTTTTGGCATTATGTTGGCTTGGGCTATAAAGAAATCAAAGCTGTTTGCAATCTTCCTGCTTATTTTTTTATCATTGTATTTGTCAAAATTATCTGATACTATAACAGAATCGCAAATTCCCTTTGCTTGCTGTTCCAGCTCAGCTCCGACCAAAGCGCACACCTTTACCTTCTTTCCTCTGGAATGGGGCAATGTTACGAATGCATCAACCTGGTGCTCCGGCTTCTTCAAATCAAGCCCTTTTAGATTTATGATTAAGTCAAAACTCTGCTTGAAATTTCTTTTCTCAGAAAAATCCTTTGCCTTTGCTATTGCAGCCTGTATTTGCTCTTTGTCCATTTAAGCCCTCCTACCTTGAATGCGAGCATGCGAACGTTGTCGCATGCAACTACCTGGTAGTCTTAATCGGGTTATATGGGAGTGGAATGTTAAGGGGTTTTTAAATGTTATTGTGCAAAAAGGCGTTCAGAATAAGTTATTATGCAAAGCAGATTTTTCCGAAAGATTTATATGTTTATACTCTGCATACACACTATGATGAAAAAAACAGGATTGAAAGTAATGAAGTTCAAAGTATTAGTTGAAAAAGATGAAGATGGCTATTATGTAGCAGATGTGCCAGAACTCCAAGGTCGTCATACACAGGCTAAAGACAAAAAAGAACTTATGAAAAGGGTAAGAGAAGTAATAGCTTTATGTTTAGAAGACAATTCCCCAGTATTTTAAAGTTGGCTATTTTAAAATTCTAAACGTCCACTGGATACACTATCCCATTTCAAAACCTTTATATATCTTAAATCATACTCAATTTGTAAGGGGGTGTTCTGTGGAACAGCATCAACAGTTTCAAGATAGCAGTAAAAAAGCACATATTCTCGACAAGATTAATTCTCCAAAAGACCTCAAAAGGCTTAATAGAGAACAGCTTAAAATACTTTCTCAGGAAATAAGGGACAAGGTTATTGAAGTGGTTTCCAAGAATGGAGGCCATTTAGGCGGTCCATTGGGCGCAGTTGAATTGACATTAGCGGTACATCATGTTTTTAATGCCCCTTACGATAAGATTGTAATAGACACAGGGCATCAAAGCTATCCTCACAAGCTTGTGACAGGAAGAAGAGACAACTTTCATACTTTAAGACAATATAAAGGTGTGTGCGGCTTCTGCAACATAGAAGAGTCGGAATATGATGTATTTGGCGCCGGGCATGCATCAACAGCCATATCAGCTTCATTGGGCATTGCAAAAGCACGCGATTTCAAGAGTGAAAACCATAAAGTTGTTGCCATTGTTGGTGATGGAGCGATAACAGCTGGGTTGGCGTTTGAAGGATTGAACAATGCAGGAGCTTCTAAAACTGATATATTGATTATTCTGAATGACAACAGAATGAGCATCTCTCCAAATGTCGGCGCTGTATCCAATTATTTAAGCAAAATAGTTCTAAGGCCAGGATACTTTGAGCTGAGAAAGAAGACCGGGGATTTATTGAGGAGAATACCTGGAATCGGGCCAGAAGGGGTTGAAAAGCTGGGCAAGGCAGAGGAAAGATTGAGGACTTTGAGCAGCGAAGGAAACTTTTTTGAGAGCCTAGGCTTTCAGTACTTTGGCCCCATTGACGGCCATAATCTTGACGAATTAATACCGGCACTGCAGAATGTCAAGCACCTGAAAGGTCCTGTTTTATTGCATGTAAAGACAGAAAAGGGCAAGGGATATGCTTTTGCAGAAAAAGACATTGACAAATTTCACGGCATGTCGCCTTTTGACCCTGTAAATGGAAGCAAGTATGTCACAACAACAAAAATGACATGGACAGATGCCTTTGCAAATGCCTTGATAAGGATTGCCGAGCAGGACAAAAGAATTATTGCAATAACAGCTGCAATGAAAAGCGGCACTGGGTTGAATAAGTTTGAGAAGCATTTTCCGGAAAGGACATTTGACGTTGGAATTGCAGAGCAGCATGCAGTCACGTTTGCAGGAGGATTGGCAATTTCTGGAATGAAGCCAATCTGCGCAATATACTCAACCTTCTTGCAAAGGGCTTACGACCAGATTATTCATGATGTATGCCTGCAGAATCTTCCTGTGATATTTGCCTTGGACAGGGCTGGACTGGTGGGAGATGACGGACCAACGCATAATGGGCCATTTGACATTGCTTACTTTAGGGCAATCCCAAATGCGGTAATAATGGTCCCAAAAGACGAGAATGAGCTGCAGCACATGCTTTACACAGCAACTTTGCTTAAAGCGCCATGCGCTTTAAGGTATCCAAGAGGAAATGCAGTTGGGGTTGGGCTTGACACTGAGTTTAGAAAACTTGAGGTTGGAAAAGGGGAAATACTGAGAGAAGGCAGGGATGTGCTTATTTTAGGCGCTGGGCCAATTTTGTATGATGCTATCCAAGTGATTGAAGAGCTTAAGTGCAGCGCCACCATAATTAATGCAAGGTTCGTCAAGCCGCTTGACAAAGAATTGATTTTAAGGCATGCTCAGAAAATAAGGAAGATAATTACTTTGGAAGAAGGCACCATTAATGGCGGCTTTGGCTCTGCTGTAATTGAATTGCTTGAAGACAAGGGAATAAAAGCCAGTATAAAAAGGATTGGAATTCCTGACAAGTTCATAGAGCACGGCAAGCAAGACATGCAAAAAAAATTGGCTGGAATTGACAAGGAAAGCATTAAAAGAATAATTATGGAGACTTTGAGCAAATAATGATTTTTATTTTTTAAAAATTTTATTGGAATTGCCTTATTGTCAAGGCAAACAGCAGGTAAAACATTAAAATCTAAGATTAATTCAATCCGCCTACGGCAAAATTTAGTGCTCGGCGTCACTTTCTCGCCATATCGTGACGCCTCGCAAATTTATTACAAAATTAAAAAAATAATCACAATAAAAATGATTCAGAGAAGAAAATCCCGCAAAGTAAAAGTTGGAAAGCTGTACATTGGTGGAGATTCACCTATAACAGTGCAGTCAATGACTACAACAGACACAGTTAATGCAAAGGCGACTGTCAAGCAGATTCATGGCTTGGAGGATGTTGGATGCGAGATAATAAGAGTCAGCGCTCCTGCAATGGAAGCTGCAAAGGCGTTAAAGGAGATAAAAGAGAATATCAATATTCCGCTTGTGGCTGACATTCATTTTGATTACAGGATTGCCTTGGAAGCTGTAAAGTATGTTGACAAGCTGAGGATTAATCCTGGCAACATAGGAAATCCTGACAAGGTGCAGCAAGTTGTGAAAGCTTGCAAGGACTATGGAATTCCGATGAGAATTGGAGTTAATCTCGGCTCTCTTGAAAAGGATTTGTTTGACAAGCACGGATATTCACCTGAAGCAATGGTTGAAAGTGCAATGAGACATTTAAAGATTCTTGAAGAGCTTGATTTTTATGACACAGTTGTTTCATTAAAGGCTTCTGATGTGCCGAGAATGGTAAAAGCCTACAGGCTGTTTGCTGAGAAAACAGATTATCCTCTGCATCTTGGCGTAACAGAAGCTGGCTCAAAAATTCCAGGTACTGTAAAATCTGCAATGGGAATGGGCATGCTGCTTTTTGAGGGCATTGGCGACACAATAAGGATTTCGCTTTCTGAAGAGCCAAGAGAAGAAGTAAAGGTTGGAAAGCAAATTTTGAGGGCGCTTGGCTTAAGAAATGAAGGAGTTCAAGTTACTTCCTGCCCGACATGCGCGAGGACAAATGTTGATGTGATAAAACTGGTAGAGCAGCTCGAGGAAGCAACTGAAAAAATAAAAAAGCCAATCCATGTTGCTGTGATGGGCTGCGCAGTAAATGGCCCTGGAGAAAGCAGGAAAGCCGACATTGGCATTGTAGGAGCGCCAGGAAATCATTTGCTGTACAAAGAAGGAAAAATAGTAAAAAGGATTAACGACAACGAAATAATGGAAGTTCTTTTGAAGGAGATAGATGAGATGAATGATGGGGGTTAAGTATGAAACATCTTTCAATTCTAGGCTCAACTGGCAGCATCGGCACTCAAACTTTAGAAATTGTTAGACAAAACCCTGATGAATTTAAAGTAGTTGGATTAAGTTCTAATAAAAATATAAATTTACTTTTGCAGCAAATCAAAGAGTTCAAGCCAAAGGCAGTTGCGATAATGGACAAAAGCAAAGTTGACGACTTGCTGAATTTTTCCTCATGCCAGGTTTATTCTGGAATCGAGGGCTTAAACAAGATTGCAGCTTTAAGCGAGGCTGATACTGTTGTTAATGCGCTTGTAGGCTCTGTTGGGATTGAGCCAACTTATAATGCTGTAAGAAGCAAGAAAAACATTGCATTGGCAAACAAAGAAACTCTTGTGGCAGCAGGCTCTGTAATTATGGAAGAAGTTAAAAAAAATGATGTAAAATTTATGCCAATTGATTCAGAGCACAGCGCTATTTTCCAGTGCCTGAATGGAGAAAACATAAATGAAGTAGAAAAAATAACAATAACATGTTCTGGCGGTCCTTTCAAAAATTATTCAAAACAGCAATTAGGAAATGTAACTGTTCAAGATGCATTAAAGCATCCAACATGGAGCATGGGCAGCAAGATAACAATAGACAGCGCAACTTTGATGAATAAAGGGCTTGAAGTTATAGAAGCGCACTGGCTTTATGGAGTTGATTATGAAAAAATAAAAATAGTTATTCACCCGCAAAGCATTGTCCATTCTTTGGTTGAATTTGTTGACAAGTCTGTTATAGCGCAGCTTGGATTGCCTGATATGAAAATACCAATCCAATATGCATTGTCTTATCCGAATAGATTTAAAAGTTTTCAGACCTCATTGGATTTGGCAAAAATAAAAACTCTGGAGTTTAATGAACCAGATTTTGAGGTGTTTCAATGCCTGAAATATGCTTATGAGGCAGGTTCAATTGGAGGCACATTGCCTGCAGTAATGAACGCTGCAAATGAAATTGCAGTTTACGCCTTCTTGGAAAGTAAAATAAGATTTTTGGATATTCCAGGATTGATAAGAAAAATGATGGACGAGCATAATTTGATTAAGAATCCCAGTTTAAAGGAAATTCTTGATATGGATAAGGAAATAAAAGAAAAAACAAGGAAAATAATTGAAGAGGAGATGGTAGTTAGCTTTTAATCAAAATATCCAATTTCAAAATGAATTTTGCTATTATTGTTGCTGCTGGCAAAAGCAGGAGAATGAAGAAAAATACAAACAAGATATTTCTTCCATTATTAAGCAAGCCTATGGGCTATTATACGCTAAAAGCTTTCCAAGATTGTGATTTGATTGATGAAATTATTGTTGTAACAAATAAAAATGAGATCAACAAAATAAACAAAATAAAAAATCAATATCAATTCACTAAAATAAAAAATGTTGTTGAAGGCGGGAAAGAAAGGCAGGATTCTGTATATAACGGCTTGATGTCAATAAAAAATGCAAGAAACGAGGATATTATAATCGTGCACAACGGAAGCAATCCGCTAATCAAGGAAAGCGAAATAGTTGAATGCATTGATGCAGCAAAGCAATACGGGGCTGCTGTTGCCGGGTTTCCATTAAAAGATACGATTAAAAGGATAGATGATGATTTTGTCGGAAAAACTCTTGATAGAACCAATATCTATCAAATTCAAACTCCGCAAGCAATAAAATATAATCTTTTTATTCATGCCTTTAAGAATGCAAAAAGAAAAAATCTGAAAGTCACTGACGATGTTGCCTTGGTCGAGGCATTGGGAAAAAAAGTAAAGATGGTTAATTGTTCTTATGAAAACATCAAAATAACAACAGAGGAGGATTTGAAAATTGCAGAAGGAATCTTGATAAAAAGAAATAATGTAAATACTAAAAAGAAATAATGTAAATACAACGTTTAGAATTGGATTCGGGCAGGATAGCCATAAATTTTCCCAAAATAAGAATAAAAAACTCGTTTTAGGAGGCTTTACTATACCTAACGAGATTGGCTTGGAGGCAAATTCTGATGGTGATGTTGTTTTGCATGCTTTATTCAATTCAATAAGCTCTGCGATTGGAGAAAGATCTTTGGGCTATTATTCCGATGAAATGTGCAAAAAAGGCGTGACTGACAGTAAAGAGTACTTGAAAGTGATTCTGAACAAATTAAATCAAAAAAATTTAAAGATAAACAATGTCTCCATTTCTATCGAAGCAAAAAAACCAAAACTTGAAAAATATACAGACAAAATCAAGGATTCTATATCAAAAATATTAAAATTAGAAAAACAAAACATTGGAATTGCATACACTTCTGGGGAAGGATTGACAGATTTTGGCAAAGGTAAGGGAATGCAGTGTTTTGTGGTTGTGACTGTAATTTAAATAAATGTTTCTTATGAATTTGATTCCCTATATTCTGCCAAAGGTGGCAAAGTCAGAACTATTTTGTAACCTTCAGCCGTTAGTTCTCTATGAATGTTTTGCACTGCCCATCTAGTATAATTACCTTGTTGATAATCTGGATGCGGTCCTAGAATAGACCCGTTAAAGCTGGTTCCTGCTGTACGTATTACTTTATAGATTACAGGTTCCTCATTTTCAAATCCAACAGTCTGTGCAGGTGAGCCAGTAATGATAATATCCACACCTTCAGGCATTTCAGGAGAAGGGATTACTCTAAGTCCACTTTTTGACATAGCAGCCTCAATCTTGCCTTTTAAACTATTGACGTTCATTTGTTGTGTAGCCATCATCATCTCCTCATTGAAATTATATATGTGAGGATGGGCATCATTTAAAAACCTTCCTGCCTACCACCAAAATCAGCAATATTAATATATCATTAGTGTTATCGATTCTGTTATGGGCATTAACTCATACGCAAAAATAAACCTTTTCCTCAAAATAGGCAAGAAGCTAAGCTCCGGCTACCACAACATACAGGGGGTTATGCAGAGGATAGAGTTAAGCGACAGCTTGTCAATTGAACCGATAAATGAGGACAAAGTTATAGTGGAATGCACCAACAAGGAGCTTGAAAATGAGAATAATCTTGCATATAAGGCAGCTTTATTATTAAAGAAGAAATTCAAGGTAAGGCATGGCGTCAGGATTTTTATTGAGAAAAACATACCAATAGAGGCAGGCTTGGGCGGAGGCTCAAGCGACGCAGCGACAGCATTGCTTAACCTCAATAAACTGTGGGGATTAAAGCTCAAGGAAAGGCAATTGGTGGAATTGGCTGCCCAGCTAGGCTCTGACGTGCCTTTCTTCATAGGGGAAAATGCAGCCCTGGTGGAAGGCATAGGAGACGAAATAAAGAGGATAAAAAAATCCTTCAGCATAAACATCATTCTTATAAACCCGGGATTCAGGGTTTCGACAAAATGGGCTTATTCTGCCTTTGACAAGCAAAAGCCAAGGATAAAGACAAAGGCAGACATAAAAAACCTGATTAAGGCGATTGAAAAAAAAGACATTAAAGAGATTGCAAATAACCTGCACAATGATTTTGAGGCTATTGTAACGAAAAAATACAAGGTAATAAATGAAATAAAGAACAATCTGTTGAGAAACGATGCCTTGAATGCCTGCGTCTCAGGCTCAGGCCCAACAGTTTTCGGGATATACAACAGCATTTATGAGGCAAGAGAGGCGTTTTTCAAGATACAGTATGACTACCCGTTTGTTTTCTTGACAAAAACTATATAAAACAACGGTTCCGTCCGTTGACACCGGAAAACTTTTCAAAAAAGTTTCATCAAAATTTGTACCATCTTCGATGGCACATAGACAAAAACTATATAAAGAAAAAGAACAGATACATAGTTCGGGGTTAATTTTATTTATTTAAAAAATTCAATCACATAAATAAAAATCAAAAATGCCAGAAATAAATATTGCAAAAAATGCAGGCTTCTGCTTTGGTGTAAAGAAGGCAATTGAAATTGCAGAGGAAGTCGCGCAAAACCACAAAGAACCCATTTATGTATACGGCCAGTTGGTGCATAATGAAAAGGTGATAAAGGACTTGGAAGACAAGGGAATCATATTTGTTGAGGACATAAATGAGATTCCGCAGAATGCAGTGACTGTCCTGAGGGCGCACGGCGAGCCAGGAACAACATACCAAATTCTGGAGCAAAAATCCATAACAAAAGGAAAAAACCTGAATGATGCAACTTGCCCCCTGGTCACATTAGTGCACAATGTCGCAATCAAATTGAAGAATAACGGCTATGAGGTTGTGCTGTTTGGAAAGCACAACCATCCAGAGGCAATAGGCACAAGCTATCACCTAAGGGGAAAAGGCACATTTATTGTTGAAGAGCCAGAGCAATCTGACTTGGTTGTTGATTACATTAAAAATAACAATTTTGAAAAAATAGCCATTATCTCGCAAACAACAATGTCAGTCTACGGATATAAAAAATTAATAGACAATATTAATTCTAAACTAAATGACATAAAATTCGAGGAAATTCCTTTAAGCTTGAAAGACTTGAGCCAAAAATACGGCTTTGTGGACACTATCTGCAATCCAACAAAGCAAAGGCAAAGCGGAACTGAGGAGCTGGCAAAAGCAAGCGACATTGTCATTGTTGTTGGAGGCAAAAACTCAAGCAACTCGAAAGAGCTTTATGCGAAATGCAGAGAGATTGGAGTGGAAGCCTATTTCATTCAATCAGAGGAGCAGCTGCAAAAAGAATGGTTTGTTGGAAAGCAAAAAATCGGCGTTACAGCAGGCGCTTCCACCCCGGACTATTTGATAAATGATGTTGCGGACAAGATAAAAGACATTATTCATGGCAAAAAAGAAGGTTTTGCCGAAATTAAAATTTAGAGAATCACTCTGCAAAAAACCCAGCCCTTTCAGTGTCAAACTTCCATGTTTCTTGGATTCTGCCTGTTCTTTTGTAATATTTTGTTAATCTGCCGATTTTTGATTCTGTAAGAAGCAAGCCCCTTGCTGCTGTTTCATCATGCTTGTTGCAATTTTTTTTCCCTGAGAATTGCGCTTACTGGTTTTCCGCACAAAGCGCGCACATTTGGAATGCCGTAAGCGTCCCTCAGCAAAATGCCAGTCTGAGAGGCGCTTTTGCCGTCTTTTGCCAGCTTTGCTATAAGCAGCTCTGTTTTTTTCGCATCGTACAATACCCATGAAGGCGCTGTCTTCTTCGCAGGCTTCTTTGAGCCGTGCTTTCCGCGCTTCCTCGAGTGCATTCTTGCCATTTTTTGTTAGGTTTTTTATATTATCTTTATTTTGAATTTTCAATCCGTTGCTTTGCAACATTAGCTAGGCTCGCCGCATTGCTCGCCTATACATTGAAAACTGGAGAAAAAATACTTCTTCATCCAGCATAGCTAAGCAGTGAGTTGCGAACGAAGTTCGCTCGCGTTCAATAAACCGAGCTATCTTTCAGTGAATGGTATAATATGGCTATTTATAAAGATTATTCTTTCTTTGATAGTTTCTGGAAAAATTCCATTACTTCAACTGGCAGCGCCATCACAACTGTATTGCTCGCAGTTGGTCCCAAACCGTCAAGTGTCTGCAGAGTTCTTAACTGCATTGCGCCTTTTGATTTCGCCATTACATGCGCTGCTGCAGCCAAGTTCTTTGCTGCATCCCTGTCGCCTTCGCTTTTTATGACAACTGCTCTTTTTTCTCTTTCAGCAGCAGCCTGTCTCGACATTATCCTCTTCAAGTCATCAGGAACTTCTATATCCTGCAATTTTATAACCTGAACATCCAAGCCCCATTGCTCTGTCTCCTTGTCTACAATTTTTCTTATCTCATCTCCAATCTTTTGCCTTTCAACAAGAACTGTGTCAAGAGTCCTTCCCCCTATAACATCCCTTAAAGCAGTCTGCGCATATTGCGAAATAGCATACTCATAATCCTGCACTTTTATCACGGCATCATCAACTTTATGAACTTTGAAGAAAACAACCCCATTGACATTTATGGGCACATTGTCTTTGGTCATGACTTGCTGCTTCTCAATATCAATTGTGCGAATCCTCATATCGACAACCACCATTCTTTGAATTACTGGAACAACAAAATTCAAGCCCGGCTCTCTTATTCCCGTAAATTTTCCTAAAGTAAATACAAGACCTTTTTCGTATTGGTTAATTATCCTTATTGAACTTAGAACTATTATTATTGCCAGAACAATAATACCATAAATAAAAATTGCCATTGTTGACACCCCCAGAATAATAATCGCATATAATTGAATATATAAACCTTATGAAAAGTAGCCCCGGGCAGACTTTCGAACCTTTTTCTGAGGGCTTGACGAGCAAAGCGAGGAAACCCTCGATTTTCCCAAGGCTTTTCTCAAAAGGCTTTCGAACTGCCGTCTCAGCCTCCAAAGGGCTGAATGACTCGGTTTCCCTAATAAAATTAGAGAATTTGACCGCTACACTACGGGGCTATGCCAAAGAATTATCCACTTTGTTTATAAAATTTACTTAAGAATATAATTTCAAAGCCTCTTCTTCCATAAAATGCAGTTTGCCTGGCACAATCAAGCAATGTACAGGCTTGCCAAAATCAAATTTCAACAAATCTCTAGCATTTCCAGCTTTAATAACTTGGGTTTTGCTTCCAAGCCTTGCGCATCCAGCACATAAAGTTTTTTCAGAGAATACTTTTTCATTTCTTTTTAATTCAACTCTTAACAAATATCTTATTGCATCATTAACTGACATAAATTTTTCTTCCTCTGGATTCAAATCAAGCAAAAATAATGTATGCAAACCTAACCCTAAATTGTCATGCAGGACATCATAAGGGGCTTCAATATTTTCGTTTTCCATAGGAATGCTGGTAGTTTTGCCAAATTTGTATACTTGCAGTCCTGTCGCTCCAACAGCTGTGATAATTGAAGCATTATGAATAATATTGCATTTTATTCCCTCTTTTTTTGCTCTCAAGAACAAATCAATGTGGGTAGTTGCAACTAGTGGATCGCCAGCAACAAGAAAAGCAACATTTTTTGTTTTTGCATTTTCAATAATCTCATTGCTTTCTTCAACTAAACTTCTTCTTGCTGAGATAATCTTTTTACTGCAGAATTTTTCCAAATCTTCTTTTTTGCAGTTCAAAATAGAAGTATAGTTTTCCAGATAAACAACATCGCATTTTTTAATTGATTCCAGACCATTAATTGTAATGTCTTTTTCGTTGTTTAAGCCCAAACCGATGAAGTAGAGCGGCATTTTTCTATAAATATTATTTTGAAATTCTTAATTGTTTTGTTATTAATGTTTAAACATTCCTTAATTAAAAATCAAATCTCGGTTTGCTGGTGAAAGCACTTCAGCGAATCTCTCTTGTTGTGTGTTCATTCTTAAATTAGGTACTATCATAAAAGGGATAAAAGAAGCTGCATAACTCAAACCAGCTTGATTATAACCGTTACATCCCACTATGTAGATTATTCTGCTTTTATCCTCAAATCTTCCAACTATGGGTATAAAATCCGTTGTGTCTGCGTAGATTCCATAGTGATAACTATCCCATCTCTTGCCTTTCAGATGTGGCAAGTGCTGTTTAACCCATTCTTCTATTTCTTGTATAGCATGGTCCAGAGACGGGAATTCTCTAATATTATTATCAATAACTTCTATACACCTTTTACCAACACTGAATATCCCATTGCGCCTCAAAAAGTAGAAAAAATTTGGATCGCATGTCCATATATTTGGTGTATCTTTGCCTGGGTCGTTATACAAAAGTATTAAACTCCATTTAGGCTTTAACTTACCTTCAAGATTTTTGTCTTTAAAAAACCCATTTGTCGCAACGACAGCGTAACCAAAAACTTCAGTTTCACCTTTATCTGTCCTGATTGTGACACCATCTATTGTTTCTTCTAAACCTGTAACCTTGGTTTCCCTTACTACCGTAATTCTTGGATGGCTTAACAAATATCCTACATATTCAACTGATTTGATTGTAGCCCCCGCTGTATGATATAATCCACCATCAAAATTTGCATCTGGAAGAAATGACATTACATAATCGATTGCTTTTTCTTTAAAGCCATTTCTAATACCTAGTGACCTTGCTGACTCATATTGTTGTTTCAATAACCCCAATTGGCCTCTTGTTCCGACCTCAAGCGAACCTTTATGTTGAACAAGCCTTTCGTCAAATTGTCTTGCAAGACTGACTTGGAGATCTAAACCACTATGAGTCAATTCTACAAAAGTTCTTGCAACTTCAGGACTGTGTTTTTCTAAGAAACTGTTAGGATCTGGTTCAAGCCCTGTAACAATCATCTTATCGGGCCCTAAATAACCAGGATATATGCTCTTAGGACCTTTGCCTAATTTACCTTTATCAAAAACCAGAACATTGAGTCCTGCTTCTGCCAAATGATAAGCTGAGCTTGCTCCAGAATGACCACCTCCAACTACAGCAACAATACCCTCAGCCATAAATACTGTTAATGGGGTACCGTTTAAAAATTTTTTTGAGTTAACTACTTTTTAGTCAATAAACAATAATGAGATCAATGATTCATACACAACAACATATATTTCACACCCCAGAAATCTTTATAAATATATTTACTCATTAAATTAAAATTTAAGAAAGATTAAA
>JACPMS010000085.1 GCA_016185875.1 Candidatus Woesearchaeota archaeon
AAGAAAATGTGGTTATTGATTGTACAATATTAAAACCGAGCATGGTTATTTCCGGCAAGGAAGCAAATAACAGGGCTGATGTGGACGAGGTTGCAAGAAAAACAATAAAAGTTTTGAAAGCAACAGTCCCTAATGAGCTTCCAAGCATTAATTTCCTGTCCGGTGGACAAACACCCCAGGAGGCAACTGCTCATTTAAACAGAATGCACACCCTAAATGAGAAACTGCCGTGGTATGTAAGCTTTTCCTATGCAAGGGCACTGCAGGATCCTGCACTAAAGGCATGGCGGGGCAAGGATGAAAATATACATGCAGCGCAGCAGGCTTTCCTGAAAAGAGCAAAGCTTAACAGTTTAGCCATAATGGGAAAATACACGGAAGATATGGAAGAAATGGATTTAGGCGCTGTAATGGTGCATTAAATGATTAAGGTTGGAATTGTAGGCTACGGCACTATAGGCAAGAGAGTTGCTGACGCTGTTGCTATGCAGAAGGATATGAAGCTTGTCGGTGTGACTGCTCATTCTTACAGCTTTAACACAGAGGTTGCAAAGCAGAAAGGCTACAAGATATTTGCAGTTGACGGTGATTCTGACTTGAAATTAAACGGCATAAAGCCCGATGGCGACATAAACAATCTTCTCGAACAGGCAGATGTTATCGTTGATGCAACTCCAAAAAAAATTGGAAAGGAAAACCTTGGCAGGTATTATAAGCCGAAAAAAATAAAGGCAATCTTTCAGGGGGGAGAAAAGCATGAGGTGACAGGGACAAGCTTTGTTGCGCAATGCAATTACAATGAAGCTGTCAACAAGGATTATGCCAGGATTGTGAGCTGCAACACAACCGGGTTATGCCGGACTTTGCATGCTGTTGACAAAAGATACGGAATCACAAGCGTGCACGCGACAATGATAAGGAGAGGGGCAGATCCTTGGGATATTTATCATGGTCCAATAAACGCAATTGTGCCTGTTCTGGAGATGCCAAGCCATCACGGGCCTGATGTCCAAACTGTCCTGCACAATATTGAGATATTCACAACTGCATTGAGTGTTCCTTCAACTTTGATGCATCTGCATACTCTGACTGTTGACTTGAAGAAAAAAGCAAGTGTTGATGATGTTGTTGAATTATTCAAAAATTCCACAAGAATAAGGGTTGTAAGGAATGCAGAGCATTTGCGCTCAACAGCAGAAATCATGGAGTTTGCAAGAGACATTGGAAGGTTAAGGGGGGACATGCCTGAAATCTGCGTTTGGCAGGAAGCGATTGGAATAACAGCAAATGCTCATAACAAATTGCTTTACATGCAGGCTGTCCATCAGGAGTCTGACGTGGTGCCGGAGAACATAGACTGCATAAGGGCAGTGACAGGCTTTAAGGACGGGGATAAGTCAATTGAAATCACAAACAAAAGTTTTGGGATAAGGTGAGAAATATTTTGGGTTTCTAATTGTATGCAGCCAAGTGTCTCATCCTCGCTATGAAATATTGGTTTCCAATAATCCTAATAAGGTTGTCTAATGGAATTGGTGCCCCTTCAAGCAGTTCAGCGCGACCATTAACAAACTTAATATTTGGAGGCAAAGGATTTTTGTATAAGCGGAGAGCAACCTTTTCTGTTACGTTGCGTTCAACTACTACGCCATTATTATGCACCCACCCCTCTGCAATCTCGTATAATGCCAGTTGTTGAATGTTTATTCGCCTGACTAAACATGTAGACCCGCTTGAAAGTCGAGGAACTACCTCCTGTGTGACATATATTTCACTGAGCCATCCTCGAAGGGCAAAACTTGGATTGGTTATTAAAACTCTAAGATAGTCAGAAATTGGATGACCTTCTAATATTAATCTTACTCGTTTTAAATCCAAAGGATCTATAGATTGACCGTCAAAATGTTTCTCTAATGTCATTCAAACTTACACGCCCCTCAAATCAAAGCTTGTTGCATCAACAATTTTAACATCAACTTCGTCTCCTAGCTTAAAATCCCCTTTCACAACAACCGGCTTGTAGCAGTAATTCCTGCCTATCCACGAGTCATTTTTTCCCTTTTCGTCTATTAAGATTTTTCCCTGCCAGTCAAGCCATTTCTCGTTTTTTTCAAGAGCAATCTGCCTAAATAAATTTGTGATTATCCTTGACCTTTGCTTTAATGTGTTTGTAGAAAGCTGCTTCATTTTTGCAGCAATTGTCCCTTCTCTTTCAGCATACCGTGAAAGATTCAGCACGTCTGGCCTTATTTTTTTAATTAGATTTATTGTATCTTCAAATTGCTGCACTGTCTCTGAAGGAAACCCGACAATAATGTCAGTCGATATTGTGATTTCCGGAATTTCTTTCCTGAAAGCTTCAACAACATCAATAAAATCCTCAACTTTATACTGCCTGTTCATTAATTTCAATATTTCATTATTTCCTGACTGGACTGGCACATGCAGGAATTTGAACATTTTTTCATTTTTATAGACTTCAATCAATTCGTCTAAAACGGGGTTTGTGTTGGCAGGGTTCATCATTCCCAGCCTTAATTTAAAATCCAAGGGAATTGATAAAATCTGATTCAATAATTCCACTATTTTTTGCTTTCCTCCCTGCTCAACCATGTAAGCGCCTGTGTCATTTGAAGTAATCCATATTTCCCTGCATCCACTTTTCAAATGCCCTTTTACATCCTGCCTTATTGCATCCATTGGGTAAGAAAATAATCTTCCTTTTACCAACTTTGTGGAACAAAATGTGCAGTAATAATTGCAGCCATTCAGAATTGGCACAATTCCTATGACTGGATTTTTCCTCACAGAAGGCAGGTTGACCTTTTGCTCGTATTTTTTGTCAAGCAGTTCCAAAACAGTTCCGCTTGATGCATTCTCGACAACAGTTGATATTCTTCCAAAATTATGTGTGTTGACAAAACTTACGCTTTCGTCAATATTTTTTATTTTTGGCACAATGCTTTCTGTAATGCACCCTGCAACAACCAGTTTTTTGCTTCCATTGTGCAGTTTTTTCAATCTTCGTATCTCTCTTAAAGCTTTTGTGTCTCCTTTAACAGTGCATATATTAATCACATTGACATCTGCATCATTTTCATTATCAACAATCTCAAATCCGGAATTATTCAGCAAACCCATCATTATCTCAGATTCCCTTGAATTGCTGCTGCAGCCTTGAGTAATCATATGTACGTTTGTCATTATTCAGAAGAAAACTTTGATGGATTTAAAGGTTTTGTTGAAGATTTATGAATTATTTTATTTTAATAAACTAAAGCTCTTCTTTACCCATATTCTTGTAAGCTTTGATTAACTCGCCTTTCAAGTTTGAATTAGTAAACCCATTCTTTAGAAACTCGAACGATGGATTTGCCATAGCAAGCTTATTCCACTCATGGCACTCTATGGACATTTCTACCACTTCACCTTCCTTAATATCCTTTATTTCTTCTAAAGGTTTGAATACACCATGTTGGTATTTTGCTTTCATAAGATTTAATTTTATTTGTAAATATATAAAGGTTTCGTAAGATTTAGTCAATTGGATTATTTATTTTTTAGATATTTAAATATAAATTCATGAAATTGTCCCATATCAATTAATATTAATTTACCTTTTGTTGATGTAATTGTCACAACACCTAAAGCCTCACCTTTCGGAGGAATATACTTAATAGATTTAATTTCTTTTAATCCTATTTCTACTTCTTTAATGTTACTTCTAAATTTTATAGAATTACCATTCTTGACCATAATTCTATATGGCATCGTTAAAATCCTATACCAAAAAAACGCAAATAAGCCGACCATACTGATTGAAAAAAGAATATCCATCAAATAGAATGTTTTAATAGTATTAAATATCACCCAATATGTTAAAATTGTGATTGACCCTAATATAAAAATTTGTAAGATAAAAATTAAAACTGGGAGTTTATAATTCTTCA
>JACPMS010000086.1 GCA_016185875.1 Candidatus Woesearchaeota archaeon
TAAAAATTAAAACTGGGAGTTTATAATTCTTCATAATAATCACAATTGTTAAAGTCTATTTCACATACTTCCCCTTAGTCTTCTCCATAATCCAGCTCGTCAAAATCCTTGTTTCATACTCATCTGGAGTGTGGATGCTTTCATGTATGTCAACCATTCTTGCTGTTTTTCCAGTCAAGTCAGCCCTTCTTCCCATGAAGTTCTCCCCAAGGTAAGTGAAGCCAAGAACCCCTCCCATCATTGACTCAGGCAAAATGTTAAGCCATTTCAAAGGGACTCTTTCGCTCATGTCCTCCTTGGATTGAATATGCTGATGCATGTAATTTTTTAGTTGCTGTTTGTATGTTATCGCTAGTCTTTCCTCGGCATAGCGGTCTTCATAACTTATGCTAATGCTGTACGGCACAACCCTGTCTTTTGCATCTTTCTTGTCAATGATTTCAGCAGAATAAATTTCCTTTTCAGATTTCTTTACCGAAACCTTTAATTTTTCCTCTGTTTGGTTTTCCTCGTATTTTATCGAGATTGAATAATTGCTGGATTTTTCTTTGCTGTTTTTTTGCCTTCTCATATTTAGTGAATAGAAAAAGTTATTCGAATTGACTCCAAAACTTTTGTTTGATTTAACATTATCGCCCAAATTTTTCAATAGCAATGATTCTAATTCTTTTAAATCATTAAAACCTATTTTCGGTTTTTTATTGACAATATTTTCAAGGTTCGATATTTTCTGATTTTGTCCTGTTGGTTTTATTTTTGTATTGATTTTTTTATTGATAAAAGGAGCTATATAGTCAAATAACGTTGACAATAATCCCAATTCAACCCTATCAAAAATTCTATTTTTATTCATTTGCCTTGTTAAAAACCTCAATTGATTCTTCCATCAGTTTTTGAGCCTCTTTTTCGTTATTTGAATCGCTAATTATTCTAAAAACATCCTCCTCTGTTCTTGACGCCCTGAACCATACAAAAGAATTTTTGCCCGTTATAACTTTCAAGCCGCCTTTTATGCCGCCTGTTTCTCTTATCTCAGCGCCCTTTTTTGAATAGTAATTTTTTATGTGTTTTTTAATGCCGTTGTGTTTTGTAATGTTAAATTCTAACTTTTTCCTTAATGTAAAATATTTTGGCAATTCATCGATTATGTCTTCCAATTTTTGTTCTTTTTTTGCAACAATTGACAAAATCATCAGCAATGTCAGAATCCCGTCCCTGCATTTTGAAGGTGGGATTATGACTCCTCCGCTGGAGCCTTCTCCTCCCACTACTGCTTTTGACTTGTACATCTCTTCAATAACATTTGTTTCGCCAACTTCCACTTCTCTGATTTTTGCTCCGAATTTTTGAGCGACATCTCTCACAACATTTGAGGTTGCATCATTTACAACAACAACCTTGTTCTGACCGCTGCCAGCCATTGACAATATTTCATCGACAGCCAGCGCAAGCAAATAATTGCCAGATAAAAACTTGCCATTTTTCAGCAATATCTCAACCCTGTCAGCGTCGCAGTCAAAACCAGCTGCAAAATCAGCATTTTTCCCGTCAATTATATTTTTCAGATAGATTAAAGAGTCTTCTGTTGGCTCAACTGCCCTGTTGAATTCCCCATATGCCATATTGACACCAATAGCCTCCACGCCAATTTTTTCCAGAATTCTTTTTGCAATCACTGCAGTTCCGCCATTTGGATCAATGACTATTCTTTGCTTTGAGCCTTTTATGCGTTCAAGATTTTCCCTGCCGGCAATCTTCAGGATAAAATCTGCGTATTTGGATATTGCCTCGGTATTTCTCTCGAGTATTTTTCTTTCCTGTATTTTGTGAAAGTTTTTGAGTGATTTGGCATTGTTAATGACCAAATTCATCTCATTTTCACTTAAAACAGCCCCATCACTGCCCAGGAATTTGAATCCGTTCCAGTAAGGCTCGTTATGCGAGGCTGTGATTATGATGCCTCCATCTGCATTAAAATGCCTGACCGCAAGCTCTATTGCCGGTGTTGGGGCAATTCCCACATCTATGAAATTGCAGTCAATTAACCCAAGAATAGCGTCACTTAATTTTACACCAGAAGGCCTTGTGTCTGCTCCAATGACAATTGTTGGATTGCTCTTTCCTGCTTTATCCTTCAGGAAGGAATAATAGCCATGGGCATACTTTACTGCTACGCTGTCTGTCAAATCCTTGCCATAAATCCCCCTTATGCCTGAAAATGACGCCATCAAAGCCATATGCCCTTTGTTAACCGACTGTATTTATATTTTTATCCTCTGCCAATCAAAATCTTTTTATATTATCAAGTTTAGTGAATTTATTGAGCAGTATGGACAGCGAAAATATGAAACTTGGCAGCAACATACAATTGAGTGGATTTAGGGACATAGACAGCTCTTCCATGGCAGTGCTGAATAAGATAATTGGAAATCATGCAAAAAGAATTGCAGAATTGACAAAAAAACTGCAGGACCTGCATATCACTCTTAAGCCGGTACATGAAAGGGAGAAAAGCGAGAAATATGAAGTGCATGCAAAAATAGTAGACGATGGGAAAGTCTATGCTTCAGAGGCTGTAGAAAGAAACTTGTTTGTGGCTGTTGATTCTGTCTTAAAGAAAATAGTGCATGAGCTGGATTAAGACTGCGGCTGTTCCTCTGCCTTTTGGGTCATTTTCTGCTTCAGGCTTATTATCTGGATTAGCTTCAAGGCATTTACTTCCTGCTTGAGCTCCTCAATCTCGTCCTTTAATTCATAGATTAGTTCATAATTATGCTGTATGTTGTCTGTGTTTTCGCTTATGATACTAGGCAGCTCTGCAAAATCAGTAAATTCCCTCCTGATTTGCTTTATCCACGAATCCACATTGTCCCTGAAAATCTCAAGTTCCGGTTCCATCTTAACACCAAGCTTAGAGAGGTTCATCTCCAAAAGTCTCAAAAAAGAGGCAAGTTCTTCAAAGGCTTGAAGTTAAGCGTCTCGCGAACGAGTCGATTGTTTCTTTGCCTTCCAAGGTAGTAAGAGTAAATCTTACATTATACCTCTTTTTTGAACACCAGTATATCTTTTTTATCAATCGATATACTAGTATACCTTTTCGTATATTACTTATTTATATATCTTTTGGTTTTAGTATATTCTGGAGAATATATATCAGTAAAAAGAGAAAGTTTTAAGTATTTTTTTCATATATCCATGTAGAATGCCGTTCAAAATGGAGCAATTAATCAGCCTCGGAATTTTACTGATGATAATTGGCTTTTTGATAGTCTTCTTCGGAATGCTTATGGGCACCAAAGAACCAGCTTCAAAGGCAAAAGTTGCTGTTGGCGGCTTTATCGGGCCTATACCGTTTGGCTTTGGAAATGACAGGAATTTACTGTGGTTTGTGACAATTTTGTCTATTGTTTTGTTTTTGGTTTGGATATTTTTCAGTTTTAGGTTTATGAAACAAATTTGGTAGTTACTGCTAAGTTACTATAAACGATAGATTTAAATATTTGAATATCTTGTTCCATAACCATGGCATATCAAGAGGTAAAATAATGATTGAAATAGATTCAATTGCGGACCTTGCTAAATTTTGTGGAAGACACGTGAGAATGAATGAAATTGTGGCTCAACAAGTTGATAAGCGTACAGATAGCTACATGCCTGACCCTCGGAAAACTGTACTTGTAGGAGAACTTGAAGCGCTATCAATTCCAACGTCCTATGTAGTAAAAAAACCAATGATATTTGGTGGAGATGGCCGTCCTCAAGGGCAATCTTGTGGTGAACATTATATAACTCCTAAAAATTTTTCTGCAAGAAATGTACAGCTGTGGATTCAAGTTGAATAGAATGTTTTTTGTGGGGTAATAAAACTTACTCCTCCTTGTCGTACTGCCCTTTAACCTTGTACTTGTCAGAAGTCAGTATTTCATTGTACAATTTCTCGTAATCATCTTGGTAAGGGATTTTCCTGAAGAAGAGCTTATACAGGATGTACAAGCCAACAAGCACGTAAATGCTCATCAAAATTGTTTTATTGATTTCCATCAAATTGGTCAATGATATTCTAATATTTAAATTTTTGCATAAA
>JACPMS010000091.1 GCA_016185875.1 Candidatus Woesearchaeota archaeon
AATGCGTAGTATATAAATATTATGATTGCAGTATAGTAAAATGGTCAGAAATGGCTGTTTCTGAGAAAAAGCGATATCTATAGCACGCTAAAGGGGCATTATTTTGTATTTAAAGATTGCGGTTTTTATGCCTGCTCTGCAGCGCATCTCTCGCAGAGCAATGAGCCTTTTACTTTTTTAACATCTTCAGAATATGCCCCGCACCCCTGGCAAATGGCTTCATTTGAGATGATCCTGTTGATTGGCTTTCTTGACTCTTCTTTTAACTCAAATTTCTCGACAAGGAGCTCAAAAAGCTGGGGTTCAATTTTTAAAATATCCTTCAAAGTCAGAAGACCTACCATTTTTTCATCCTCAACAACCGGCAAGTGCCTTATGTTCAGATCCCTCATCTTTATCAGAGCATCATAGATGTCATCATTCGGGCTTATTGTAACCAATTTAGTCTCCATGAAATCCTTTACTTTTTTTGTAAGCGGATTAATTCCCTTCGCGATAACATTTCTTACAATGTCCTGCTCTGTTATGAGCCCTTTTGAATGCAGGTTGTCCTTAATAACCAACGCTCCTACATGATTTTGAGCCATGATCTTTGCGCACCCTTCCAGGGATGCCTCTGAAGTGACAGAAATGGGTTTTGTAGTCATGCAGTCATAAACTTTGTAGCCAGTTTTCATTCAACCACCGAGAAAAGAGTTACTTTTAAAGTTTATTAAGGTTTCTAAACTATTATAGTTTTGAAAAGATATGTTAGAAGTTTTATTTTTATATCAAAAATATTCAAAATTAACTAATACCCCATCAGAATCTCTACATCCTTGCCGAATATTCTCTTTAAATCCTCGAATATAGGCTCTTTTATCGATGCTTTTTGAGGAACTTCTATTTTGGCAAGCGCTTTTTCCAATTCTTCCAGCGAGCTTTTTTCAATTTCAGCCAGGCTTCCGTCTTCATTTATCCTGGCTTTGCTTACCTCTTTCTCCTGATTGTCAATGTCATAAGTTACAAATGCCTCATTGCCAAGCAAGATTACCTCTCCAAACTTGCTGCCGTGCTTTACCCTTATCTTGAGCCTTTCAAGCTCCCTCACCCTTTTCCTCTGCATGTACTCGACTAAAAATTTTATCAGCGCGCCAGCCTCCTGGTGTATTTTTTCAATTTCAACTTTTGACAATTTTTTTTCATCATAATCCTTTTTTACCTTCATAAATTCCTGCATGGTCCTCAAGAACTTTGAAGGCATCTTTCCCTCTGAAACAAGCTTGTCTTCAACAATATGGATCATTTCATTGTCCCTTATTTTTTCAACGCCTTCCAGCTTCAAGACATCCCTCATAACAGTTGTTACAGTATCATAAACATTAAGCATTTCCTTCTCTTCCCTTATTTTTTCAATCTGGGTAAACAGCCTCTTGACTCTCTTGAGGTATTTGTCGCCGTCGCTCAACAGCTCGTCTATTTCCTTGCCGCTTAATTCCTTTTTTTCTCCGTGCTCAATGGCTTTTCTTATCTCGACAACCTTTTCCAGGATCTTTATGAATTTGTCTTCCAGCAGCTTTTCCTTGCGGACAAAGATTTCCCGCATTAAAGAGCCTGTTTCTTTTGGGGATGGGGGAGCAACTCCATAAAGCATCAGAGCTGCCTGGCTTGGGGTTAAAAGAGCATAGTAAATGTCTTCCATTCCGATTTCGTTCAGCTTCAGCTGCACTCTTCTGATTACCTGCTCGCCTGAGCCCATGAAAATGTCAATTGCCTCTGCGCTCGGCTTTATCTTGCCCATCTTCAGCAATTGCTTCCAAGGCATGAAAATGCCCCTGTCGAAAAATGGAACGCCGTCCCTTAGCAATGTGAATATGACTGGATTTGCTTCTTTTAACGAGTCCCAGAAGTCAGTCAGGATATAGACTTGGATGTTCAGCTTGTTTTTTATTCCCGTAAGCTCGCCTGCTTCAATGCCCATGCCTATTATTATTGCCCTTAGCTTGTCTTTAAGCTCCACTCTTGTCATTTTCTTGACGTCAGTGTCATCTATAACAATCCATACGTCAATATCGCTTGTTGGAGTTGCTTTTCCCTGGACCAAAGAGCCAGCCAAAACATAAGAAACAATATATTTCTCAAATTTCTTCAGCACCATTGTTTTATGCACTTCTGCAATTTTTATGGCCTGCAGCATTCCAGTGTCGTGAATCGGGGCTGATAAGGCGATTAACTGCAGCAACTCGTATTTTGCGTCAAAGCAGTTCTGCCACAGCTCTGAGAGTATTAATGTTTGGGGAGTCAAATTTGGGTCAATTTCTGTTGCAATGCTGCTGATAATTGCTGTAAGCTTGTCTTTCAGCTCAAGCTTTGACATTGTTTTGCTGTCAGAATCGTCAACCAAAACAAGGACATGAATCTTATCTTTATCCTCTGGTTTTGGCTCAGCAGGCTGCAATGAGGTGTCTTGCTGCTGAAAAGGCTGCTGCATCTGCTGGAGCTGCTGCAGTTCCTCTGGCTTTGGAGGAGGCATCAAGGCAATGCCCACTACATATTTATCAAATTTTTCAAGAACCTTCTTCTGGAATTTTTCAAGCTTTGTCTTTATTGTCTTGAGCTTTTCCTGCACATCCTCTGGAAGCTTAGAAATAGCCTCGAGCTCTTTTGGCTCTGCAGTTGCTTGAGGAACTGG
>JACPMS010000017.1 GCA_016185875.1 Candidatus Woesearchaeota archaeon
ATCTATCTAAAGTTAGTTCTTCGCCAAAATTTAATTGTTTCTTTTGCTTTTGGAGTGCGAGATATTCTTTTGCTGTAGAATCTAAGCAGTGTTCAAGTATTTCCAGATTAGCAGGAATGCCAATAAAATGTTCCAGATTTTTGAGTTTTAGTATTTCTTGCATTGTGTCAAGAAAATATAATGAATTTTTAAATATTTCCATTTTTAAGTGGTGTCAAAGATTTATAAACAATTAATCAAAATAAGAGCATAATGGCTAAAAAAGCTGATGTTTTATTCGAGGTTTCTTGGGAAGTGTGCAATAAGGTAGGCGGGATATACACTGTTGTAAAGTCAAAAGCAGCCAGAATGGTCGAATCCTATAATGACAACTATTTTTTAATCGGCCCTTATTTTGCGCCAAAGGCAATTGGCCAGTTTCAGGAAGAGATTCCAAAGGATTTTTGCAAGGCGCCTTTTGAGGAAATGAAAAAAGCAGGAATTATCTGCCATTACGGCAAATGGCTAATTGAAGGAATGCCTTCTGTAATTTTAATAGATTTTGTTAACTACAAGAGTAAAATTAATGATATAAAGCGTGAATTGTGGGGCTGGTACAAAATTGACTCTTTAAGGGCGCCTCTAGATTATGATGAGCCGGTTGCATGGAGTTATACTGCTGGAATGCTCATTGAAAAACTATCAAAATGTTTTGAAAACAAGAAAATTGCTGCTCATTTCCACGAATGGCTCTCTGGAACGGGATTGCTTTACCTAAAAAAGAAAAATGCAAGAATTTCAACTGTTTTTACAACGCATGCAACTGTGCTTGGAAGGGCATTGGCAAGCTCAAATGTTGATTTATATAATGTTTGGGACAAGATAAACCCTGACCAGGAAGCTTATAAATACAACATAGAAGCCAAGCATCTTGTTGAGAAAAATTCCGCTGCTTTTGCTGATGTGTTTACGACAGTCAGCGAGATAACTGGCATGGAAGCCCAGTATCTTCTTAAAAAAAAGCCGGACATCCTGCTGCCAAACGGCCTGGACATAAGCAAGTTTCCGTCATTCGAGGAAGTTGTGATAAAGCACAAGCTGCAGAGGGACAGGATAAGGGAATTCATGCTCTATTACTTTTTTCCGTATTATACCTTTGATCCAAAAGAAACCCTGATTTATTTTCTTGCTGGCAGATACGAGTTTCATGACAAAGGCATAGACATCTACATCAGGGCGCTTGGAAAGCTGAATGAAAAGATGAGGCAGGCAAAAACAAAGAAAACCATCGTGGCGTTTATCTGGGTGCCTGCGAATTTCAGGAACATCAAGCCAGAGATCATAGAAAACAAGACCTTATTCCAGGACATAAAGGACGCTTTGGAAGAAAACATGGGAGATGTTGAGAAGAACCTGATCTATTCCTTTGTCTCGGGCAAAAAAATAGCAAATGACACCTTATTTGAAGACGACTTTCTGACAGAGATGAAGATAAGGGTGTCAAGATTTGTCAAAAAAGGCAGACCGCCAATAGCAACCCATGACTTGTACAATCAAAATGATGAAATCCTGAAAGCGCTGAATGCCGCCGGCCTGCGAAATGAGGAAAGCGATCCCGTCAAAATAATATTTTACCCTATTTACCTCAGCGGCGCTGATGGCCTGCTTAACCTTAACTATTACGAGGCTATGCAGGGATCCCACCTTGGAATTTTCCCGAGCTATTACGAGCCCTGGGGCTACACCCCTCTTGAGGCAGGCGCTTTGGGAGTTTCCTCCGTAACAACAGACTTGGCGGGCTTTGGAAGGTATTTCTGCGCAGAGTGCATGCAGTTAGATACTCCGGGGATTTATGTGCTGAAAAGGCTCGGTAAAAGCGATGATGATGTTGTAAGCCAATTGGCTGATGTCATGCTCAGGTTTGCCAATTTTTCAAAAGAGGAGAGGACTGCAAACAAGCTGCAGGCAAGAAAAGTGGCTTCGATGGCCGACTGGAAAAGCTTTGTCAAGAATTACATTACGGCGCATGACATGGCAGTTGAGAAGGCTTATAGGTAATTTTTATTTCATTAAAATGCAAGTAATCCATAATCTCGGGATTTTAAGCGTAAACCGGAATATAAATGAAAGTTGCGGATTTCTATTGACAAACAAGAAAGGCAGCTACTGCAGCTTTTTCTGCAGGCCGGGCTCAAGATATTACGGCTTTTTTTATTTTGATGACAAAAATATGATAATGTATAAATTTATAGACAACATAGAGATTGCCGGCCACGGCAAGATTGATTATGTGAAGAACGGCTTTTACTTTGCTGAAAGAAAAAAAGGAGAAGTTATTGAAAATTTTACAACGCCGAATGGCTTCAACTCCATGATCTATGAAATAAGCTCGGAAAATGAGATAGATATCGCATTGGACTGCAAGGAATCCTACGACAACCGGGAATGGGGCAGGGATTATAAGATTTTTGAAGAAGAAAACTGCATCATTGTGAAATTCACAAAA
>JACPMS010000093.1 GCA_016185875.1 Candidatus Woesearchaeota archaeon
TGAAGTCAACCTTGAGGAAATCAAGACATTGGCTTTTCTGATGACTTTGAAATGCGCTGTTGCCAATCTGCCTTACGGAGGCGCTAAAGGCGGCATTATGATTGAGCCAAAACGATTTTCTGAAGCAGAGCTGGAACGGATAAGCAGAGGCTACATGCGGGAAATTAATGGCTTTATAGGTCAGGATATTGATATTCCTGCCCCTGATGTTAACACAGATTCAAAGATAATGGCCTGGATGCTTGACGAGTATGAAAAGCTTAAAGGCAAGCATGCACCAGCTGTCATAACAGGTAAGCCAATCGCGCTTGGAGGGTCTAAAGCAAGAGAATTTTCAACTTCCATGGGCGGGGCTTATGTGCTGCAGGAATTAGCTGAATCATTTGACATGAAGCCCCGCAAAACAACAATTGCTGTGCAGGGCTTTGGCAATGTTGGAATGAATATTGCACGCATTCTCAATGAGTGGGGCTATAAAGTTGTTGCTGTGAGCGACTCAAAAAATGGAATTTTTAATAAAAATGGATTAAGCATAAAAGATGTTATAGTTCATAAGGATAAAACTGAGCATCTTGCAAAATTTAAAGGCGCAAAAGAAATCTCAAATGAAGATTTATTGGAGTTAAATGTTGATGTTTTAATACCTGCTGCATTAGAAGATGTAATCACAAAAAAAAATGCTGACAAAATAAAAGCAAAGCTTGTTCTTGAGATGGCTAACAGGCCAATAACGCCAGAAGCAGATGATATATTGCTTGAGAAGGATATTTTTGTGATGCCCGACATACTTGCGAATGCTGGCGGAGTCGTGGTTTCCTATTTTGAATGGGTTCAGAACTCCATGAACTTTTACTGGAGCGAGAAAGAGGTTTTGGACAAGCTTAAAACATATATGACTAATGCGGTAAAAGAATTATCTAAAGTCTGCACAGATTTCAAGTGCGACATGAGAAAATCCCTTTACATCAATGCCATTAACAAGATCCTTGAGGCTGAAAGGCTGAGGGGGAATTTGAGGTAATATATGGGGTATTATCTTGGTTGTGGTCAAAAAGTTCGTTAAACGTATGCGATCGCTGTTAAATGCCTTTTGAGCTACGAAGTTCTCAAAAGTTGCGTTCCGCAAAGTTAAATTTAAGTTTCCAAATAAATTCGAGCGTTAGCGAGTGTATCTTTTAGGGAATCCTCTCTTTGTCAATTATACAATTTAAAACAAATGTTTATATATGTAACATTTGTAGCACTTATTATGTTTAGGATATTCACGACAGAAGAATTTGACAAAGATCTTAGTAAGCTTAGTTCTCAAGAACAAGTAAGGGTAAATAAAATTTTAAAGCAATTGAAAGAACAGGGTGAAGATATAGGAAAGCATCTTTCTGGACTTTCATTTTTCAGGGAAAAAAAGTTTGATGGCAAGCGGTTATATTATTTGGTTTATAAGGACTCTTTTGTAATTTTGGCTATTGCCATAAGTGATAAGAAAGCACAGCAAGCAACAATCAACAGGATTTTACTTGACTTGGTGGAATATCAGGAGTATGTTTATGATTTATTGAGAAAGGGCTAACCTGTCCATTCCTTTACTCTGCCATGCTTTATATCTTCTAGGCTTCTTTTGATTTTTTCAACTAATTCTATATCTACTTCTGCTTCTCTCTTTAATCTTTCATATTCTTCTTTTGGTATTGTTACTGTTTCCATAAATTTCTACTATAGTTAGGCTTATTTATAAATCTTGCTATGGTATGGTTAATCTATGGGTGGTATGTATCAGGTTGTAAATGTAAAGGTAGTCAGCGTCTTTTTCTTATTTTCCGAATAATAATTGCTATCAAAGCCCCTATACAGAAATAAATAGAAATTCCCACCAAGAGAGAAATTATAAGCAGAGTATAAACGATTATATCAGATTTTATTGGTATTTCAAAAAAGGCAAACGCTAATAATAAGGGCAAACTAAACACCATAAACAGAGGAGCTAAAATTTGTTGCTCAATAACATCAAATAAACTGCAAGGAGTCCAATTAAAACCCTTAAAATCTTGACAATGAAATTGTCCATTCTGATAAATTTTATCCCAACTATCCCTCATTGCATTAAATCCTAACAATAAAAATAACAAAAATATGAAAAGAACACAAATTATTCCGCCTTTTTGCCAATACTTTAGTCTTTTCCAAAACTTAATCATTTGATTCACTCTTTGGTCTATCATTAATAATTCTTTCCATTCTGATGCCACCCCTGTTACAAATTAGAGAGAATTCCCTAGTCATTGGAAACTTAAATTTAATTGCATTTAACATTCGTTTAACGAACTTTTGTGGTAGTTTACTATTGCTTGTTTCCTCACAACCCACAAAACCTTTAAAAACACCTTTTTAATCGCTTTCTGCTATGAGAAGAATCAAGATAATCTGCTCTATCGGGCCAAAGACAGAGAGCGAGGAAATGATAAGAAGCATGGCTCTTGCCGGCATGAACATTGCAAGGATAAAAGAAGGAGACATTTTCAAGATTGCAGTCAGCAGCGCATGCGACATACAGGAAGGCGAAAAGCACACTTTTGTTGATTATGCAAATTTGATAAAAAAAGTGAAGAAAGGCGAAACAATCCTGATTGATGACGGTTTAATAGCGCTTGAAGTCATGAATGTCGAGCCTTACCATGTGACATGCAAGGTATTGAACAAGGGGAATCTGGGAAGAAGAAAAAGCGTGAATATACCCGGCATAAGGACTGACTTGCCTTCTATAACAAAAAAAGACATTGATGATATAAAGCTTGGGATTGAAAACGGAATTGACTATGTTGCGCAGTCTTTTGTGAGAAAGAAAGAAGATATAAAGCAGATGCGGGATATCCTCAAGAGCCTTGGCTCAAATGCAATGGTAATTGCAAAGATAGAGGACAAGGACGGCATTGACAATATGGATGAAATAATAGAAGAGTCAGACGGCGTCATGGTTGCCAGAGGCGACTTAGGAGTTGAAATTCCGTTCGAGGAAATACCAATTGTGCAGGAATACATGGTTAAGAAGTGCATAGAGCTTGGCAAGCCTGTTATAATTGCCACGCATTTGCTTGAGTCCATGATACAAAACCCAAGGCCAACAAGAGCAGAGGTGACAGATGTTGCAAATGCTGTGTTTGAAAAGGCAGACTGCATAATGCTTTCCGGCGAAACAACAAAAGGGGAATATCCGGTTGAATGCGTCAACACAATGCACAAAATAGCGAAAAATGTGCAGAGCAAGCTTAGGTTTGATATGCCGAGCGACGGCATAAAGACAAAGGATGTAAAGGAGTCAATAACTTTTGGGGCATGCATAAATGCAGAGAATTTAGATGCGAAAGCAATAATTGTTTTCTCAAAAACAGGAAAGCTGTTAAGGCTTGTTACAAAAAAAAGGCCAAACATTGATATTTTCGTGTTTACAGACAGCGAGGAAGTCAGGAGAAAGCTTATTATCTACTGGAGCACTTTTCCTTTCACTGTAAATTTTAACGAGAATTTTGAAGCAATGGCAAACAGCGCAATCAACATGCTGAAGGAGCACAAGTTTCTGGTAAAAGACGACAGGATTGTGATTGTTTCTGATGTAAATCCAAGAAAAAATGTTGATACGCTTGAAATAAGGACGATTGATTGAAAATTTATCACAACATTCCTGCTGTTGCTCTGAGCCTTAATCCCCTACTTGAAAATGGTGGTATTGTAGATCTTCTTTGTTTTTTATGGAGTACATCATATTGTGAGTATGGTATATTTCTGCCAGATGACTCTCCTCTTGCTATTGCAACAACTTCATCCAAATCATGCATAATAGCGGATGCAGTTACTTGGACTCCTGCACCAGGACCAGGTTCTAACCCATACGCTTTTCGAGGCTGTTCATCAACTCCAAATATGACCATATTCTCTCTACCTTTTAGACTGCCCAACACACTATCCTTATGCACGGGTTTCAAACCAATATCTATGGAGTATCTATTCG
>JACPMS010000094.1 GCA_016185875.1 Candidatus Woesearchaeota archaeon
CATTGTCTGTAAATACCCTCATGTCATATGTCTCGCTTATTTTTTTCATTTTCAGCATTTTGAATCACCTTTTAATATTTAAAATATTTAAATCGGATAATTTTATCTACTGGCTAGTATTTAAATCTTTTGGAAAGCCTTATTAAAAACTGCTGTTTTCTTGCAACTTATGAAGTACAAAAATTTGGTGTTTTTGGGCACGTCCCACATAGCAAAGCAGAGCCTAAACGAAGTCAAAAAGCTCATAGAAGAGGAAAAGCCAGATATCATCGCTTTAGAGCTTGACAGAAAAAGGCTTCCTGCTTTATTAAGCAAAGGCAAAAGAAAGATAGATTTCAGAAGCATAAGGCATATTGGATTAAAGGGATTTCTGTTCTCTTTGTTCGGGGCATGGGCAGAAAGAAAGCTTGGCAGGCTTGTTGGAGTGGCTCCTGGCTCTGAGATGAAGCAAGCAATAAAGATTGCCAAAAAGGAAAATATTGAAATTGCTTTAGTGGACCAGGATATAGAAATTACCTTGCAAAGGCTTTCAAACTCAATAGCATGGAAGGAAAAAAGGAATTTCATTGCTGATATATTCAAAGCATTGTTTATAAGGAAAAAAGAATTGGAATTTGACTTGGAAACCGTTCCTGACAAGAAGCTAATTAAAAAATTGACGAATCAATTGAAGGAGCGCTACCCGAATGTTCACAAGGTCCTGATTGGGGAAAGGAATAGAGTCATTGCCGATAACATAAAAAAACTTATGAACCGCAATGCAGGCAAAAAAATTCTCGTCATTTTGGGAGCAGGGCATATAGATGATGTCTTTGAACTGGTGAAAGAGCCTGAAATAAGCTTCAGCTTTAAAGTTGGGTAAAAACAATACTTTTAAATATTGTATTTCTAATTAATCCATTATGGCAGAGCTAGTTGACATGCTTGATAAAATAAAGAGATACTACAGGTTTACTTCTTACGAGCTAAGGGGGTTGGTAATCTCCGTTTTAGTAATGGCTTTTGTTTTTTCTTATAATGACTGGGGACCGGGTAACACTTTTATATTTTCTGTTGGGTCGTATAACTTCTTTAATGCCATTTTGATTGTAACTCTGTCAATTCTTGTTCATGATTTAGGCCAGCGGCTTTGGGCATTGGCAAGCGGATACAGGCTGGAATTCAAAATGTGGTCTTTCGGTCTGATACTATCCTTGGTTGCTGCATTATTGACTAGAGGAACCTTGCCTCTTATAATTCCGGCTGGCTTTATGCTGCATCATCTTGCAGGCCACCGCCTGGGATGGTTTAGATACGGCATAAATTATTTTGGCCAGGCAATGGTGGCATTAGCAGGCCCTCTTTTCACTTTGATGCTGATTATTTTATTGAAGGTGCTGAACTCTTTCTTCCCAAACCCGCTCATACACAAGGCAATCATCTTTAATGTGGTTTATGCAATAACAAGCCTGCTTCCTATTCCACCCTTGGATGGAAGCAAGATATACTTCGGAAGCAGGATGCTTTACGCCTTTGTGCTGCCTGCAATTGCCTTTGCAACTATACTGATGATAATTGACATTCCAATATTCTTTGCATTAGTGCTCTCATTGTTGGTTGGAATTATCCTATGGCTTGTCTATTACATAAGCTTTGAAAGAAAAGTCTGGGCCGGGCCTAAATAGCTGCAATGTTTGACTACCACAAGAACTGGATGGAATTTTGGTTTTTGGTGCTTATGATAATTGGCGTTCTTATTGCATTGTCAGCCCCAAGCGCAGTCATAAGCTACTTCATAATCTTTCTCGCTGGGATGTTTGGCGGAAGGCTGATTTACGAAAGAAAGGATAAGATGCAATTTCCGTACTTCATGATTATTGCAGGATTTGTAATTGGCTACTTGATAGGGGTTTATTATGGCAGCAGAAGAATCGTGATTGTGCTGTTTGTCATAGGGGCTGTATTAAGCTACAAGCTGTATGACAAGAAGATTTTGAGGGACACCTGGTTTTAGAAAATGAGGCTTGCTTATTTTATTCTTTTGCTTATGCTGATTGCATCGTGCGCTCAGAAAATTGAGATAAAAAACACTGCTTTTGGAACAGCAGAGGCAGCAAACATAAGAACAACAAAAATAGAAATTGGCAAAGGCTTTGAAGAGGTAGTTGAGCCAAAAATCAACATAATAAGCCCAAAAGACAATGAAGTCATTAACAGCAGCAGAATTGAGCTAAGGTTGAATATCTCGAATTTTAAGATTGTAACTCCTGACAAATACCCGAAAAAAGGGCAGGGGCATGTTCAAGTCTGGATTGACGGCATGGAATTCAGGGGCTCTAAAACAGAGTTTGAATTTGAAAATGAGAGCAACGGCACCCACGTAATCAAGGCAGAGCTTATGCTCAGCAACAACACTGTTCTTAATTACAGCAAAACGATTAAAATTGTGGTAAATGACACAAGTTGAATCAAGAAGCATATCCGCGAGCGGTGTTATGCTCTTCGTCTGTTACGAAGTCCCAACAAATTTCGATCGAGAAGTAAATCTGGAGTCCGTCAATCAAAAAGCGAAGCGATATATCAAGGACAAGAATTAATTGGCACACTCACAAAAATATCAAGAATCGGGGCTATAACGGACAAATTAACAAATTAAAATAAAGAATCATTAATCGCAGTTATCAATGGTTATTACGTGAATGAATTAAATCCAGCTTCCTGTCGCTTTATTTCTTGATTCTGGATTATGAATGACGAGGTCGTATTTTCCTTTTGGATACATAGCATTTGGATTATAAATAGCAATATTCAAATCCATACCTCTTTGAACTAATCTTTGCAATTGGATATTAGGATCTCTTTCCATTTGCCATTGACCTTTAGCTGATTGGTCACGATACCAAGGAACTTGACATATTCTTACATGTGAAGCATTATATATCAATGGTAAATAAGTGGTAGATTTTTTATCATAAACATCATAATAGAATGGCTCAGGAGTGCTATCATTTGTGTCGGCAGAATACCCATGTTTTTTTAACTCCATTATTAACTTATGTGCAAAATATGACTTTCCTGCAGACAAATGTCCATATACCGCCACAAGTATTATGAAATTCACATAATCATGTCTATTATAAAAATCAGTTTCTTCTGGTTTCCAATTTTTTACAGGTTTTGATACAATTTCTTTCAATCGCTTAGATATTCCTTTTAAATTGCGTTGCTCAGCTAAGTCAGTAATCCTTTTTAATGCAACTTCTAGACCCCGTTCTATTGTTAAGTGTGTCATACTTCCTTTGTTTATTTGCTCAACGTTTTCAATTAATCTTATAATGTCTTCTTTTGTTAGACCTACTGATTGAATTCTGCTTCTAAATTTAGGATCTGCTTGAAAGAAAGCAAGAAAGTCTGATTCAAATATTCTTTTGTTTGTTTTGATTGTATCTACAAAAGAGTAATCTGATAAAACTTCCGCTTTATTTTCTGTTAAACCTAGTTGAATTAGAAATCTTTTCCTTCTACTCTTTGCCAAAAATTTTAGCATATTAAAAATATCTTCCAATCATATAAAAATTTTGCTATGTTTTGGATTACGGCAAAGAACCAGTAAACTATAAATACCTATGCGATGAATAGTTGAGTATGACGGAAGAGTACATAATAGACACATCAATTTGGGTTGACCTTTACGAAGATAGAAAAGGATATAACGATGAACCACTAGGCGATTATGCCTTTAAACTGCTTGTTAAAATAAAAGCAAAAGAAAGTGCTATTGTGCTTACTGATTTTCTTATCAGAGAGTTGGAGACGCTTTACTCAGTAGCAGAAATTAATGGAATGTTTAAGCCTTTTGAAAAAATTATAAAAAAGATTATTGCTACAGAAAAACAGCGAGAAGAAGCCAAAAAGATAGCCAAAGAAAGAGGCGTGCCTGCTGGAGACGCTTTGCACGCTATAGTCGCAAGAGATAATGACTTAATTCTTGTAACACGAGACAGACATTTCAGAAAGCTTGAAGATGTAGCAAAACATTATAAGCCAGAGGATCTTATCTAAGTTTTTTGTCAAGTTCTTCAAAAACTTTCTTCCTTACTTTTTCCAGTTGCTCATCGCTTGTTTTCTTCTTAGAAGCACCTTTTAGATGAGCAATTTCTATCATGGCTTCTTTTAGCTTGGTTTCTTCCACTTTTTCTCTAAGCGCATTTCTAATAAATTCTGTCCTATTATGATAGCCCTGTTTCTCCACAATAGAGTCTATCTCTTTCAAGAACATATCGTCCAGTTTTAGAGTAATCATTTCAGTTGTCATATAGCTAGTGTATATACAACAGATATATAAACTTTTCGCCCTAATTTCTTCTAATAAAAGTATAAAGTTGGTAGTAGCGTAGTGAGTGTATCCTTTTTATCGTTTGTGCCCGGGGTAATAATTGATTTTAACAAATATTTTATAAAAGTTCCCACACATTAACATCTTCTCCTGACTTGAGCTTGTAATTTCCTTTGGCAGCATTAAGTATTATTTCTGCCACTTTCTCAGGCTTTGTCCCATGAAAATCATTCATTCTTGTTGCAGTAACACCTGGATTTATGACATAAACTTTGATTTCTTTCAATTCTTGTGCCAAGGCTTGGCTAAATCCGCGTACAGCAAACTTTGTTCCGCAATAGGTGGTAATTTCAGGATAGCCCTCCAAGCCTGCGCCGCTTGCAATGTTGATAATCAAGCCTTTTACATGAGGCAAGCACTCCTTTGTCATTTTGACTAATCCCTCAAAATTTGTCCTGGTTTGGTTTTCAATATCCTCATAAGTTTGGTCCCTGAATTTTTTCCAGACAATAATGCCGGCATTATTGATTAGAATGTCAATCCCGCCGAATTTCTCAATGATTTTTTTAACTGTATCTTTTATGCTTTCATCTTCCATTACGTTTAATTGCAGGACAAAAACTTCAGAAGCGCCAAGTCCGAGGCATTTTTTGGAAACATCCATGCC
>JACPMS010000095.1 GCA_016185875.1 Candidatus Woesearchaeota archaeon
ATGCGGAAACTGCGGAACACAGCAAAGATACTGCAATGGATGCGACTGGACTGGCTCTTACCAATGCATAAACCAAGGCAGCTGCTCGCCTGGACAAACTCAAAATCTAGGTGCTTGCGGAAACTGCGGCACTTTGCAGCAAACATGCCAAGGCAACTGCCAATGGGGCGGAAGTTCCTGCGTTAACCAAGGTCCTTGCTCGCCTGGCTCAACACAATGTGTTGGATCAACATTCCAATCATGCACATCAGGCTGCCAGTGGCAAAACTCCGGAACTAATGCAGACGGAGATGCAAAAGACAAGCAATGCGGAGATTCCTTATGCGACAATGCTGCTGGTGTTTATGACTCGACGAAAACAGCAACAGAAACAAATTGTAATGACGGCTTGGATAATGACTGCGATGGACTTACAGACTGCAGTGACAATGACTGCGATGGCTCAATCACAGGAACTGTTAAGAATCATGACAGCCAATTAATTTCTTCAGCAGATGTAAGCGCAAAGAAAGACCTGACAACAATCAAATCATCAGCAACAAACCAGCAAGGAAGTTATCTTATTTCTCCAATAAGCTGCGGAGCATACAACCTTGTTGCGTCCCACCCTGATTATGCGCCGCAAACAAAAACTAATGTTGTTGTAAATCCGTTACAGCAGACAACAGCTAACTTTGAGGGTGGCAGCTCTTTGGTTTTCGGCTCATCTTGCGAAGCTGACTGCACATTTGCTTCAGACAGCATAATACATGCTTCATGCGACAACAAGAATGGATGCACTTTCTATGACAGCATTTCAAAAGCAGCATGCGACAATTCCCAGCCAGGCTGGGTAAGGGACTATGATGCAAGCCATTATGTGACATGCGCTTCTGGAAGCCCGCAGCCAAAGGTGGAGATTGAAGCAAGCGTCAGCTGTTCAAGCGGCACTTTGGTCAAGGTCACAAGGATTGTTGTTTACAACGGCAAGCCAGTCAAATTGGTTGTTGCGGCGTGCGGTTAACTTTATTATAAGCAAAAAGTAAGTAATACTTTAAAATAAGAAAAGTTTATATACAAGTTTATGTTTATGGATTATGGTGATGTGTATATGCAAGCATACTCACTTTGTTCGTAGCTTGCATTTTCACCAGAGGTAAAAATGCAAGAAATCATTGAAACAACAAAAATGTCCACAAGAGGACAAGTTATCATACCAAAGGATGTTAGAGATTATATCAAAGCAGAAGAAAATACAATTTTTACAGTAGTGCCTCTTGATAAAGAAACAATTTTGATGAAGAAAATGGATAAAAAGAAATTGCTGGAGGAGTTCAGAAGCATAAGAAGCAGCGTAAAGGAAAAATTAAGCGCAGAGGAAATAAATAATGAAATCAGGGCAAGCAGAAAAGCTTAAAGTTGTGATTGATACGAATGCCGTAATATCGGCTCCATTATCAGAGAACAGCAATCCTGCAAAGATTTTCGAGCTTATTTTGCTTGAGGAAATTAATAATTTTACAAGTCCAGAGATTGTAGAGGAAATAAGTGAGGTATTTGGCAGGGACAAAATAAAAAACAGGTTGCCCCAGGATAAAATAAATTTCATAATTGATAATTTTAAAAAATTTTCAAAATCAGTCAAGCCAAGGATTAAATTGAATGTAATAAAAGACGATGCAGACGATAATGGGATTTTAGAGTGCGCTGAAACAGCAAAAGCAGATTATATTGTATCAGGGGACCAGCATCTTCTGAAATTAAAAAATTATAAGGATATAAAAATTGTTTCGCCAAAGGACTTTTTTGAAATATATCTGGAAAGTACAAAAAATCAAGAAAGATAAAATGCCGAAATCAAGCTTCAAAATCGATGAAATAACTCTTGTGCTGATAGTGGCTATTTTAGCCATTATTTTCAGCATATCCGGCAAAAGCAATGAGCCTTCAAAAATGGAGGCAGAGAGGATAACTGCAATGCTTTTGGACGACCACGGCATAAGCTTTGCAAATGGGGGGGTAATTGATGAAAATAAATTGAAGGGAATACAAAGCATGGATTACCTGGATTTCAAGAATTCCCTTAAAGCCAAAAACGACTTCTGCATCTACATTGAAGATGAAAATGGTGACATAATTCTTGCAAAAGGCTCCAGCAAATTAAATGGTGATGGCGCCCATTGCCAAGAATGAACAGAAAGTTCTAATAATAAACAACGTAAATTGCATAATCCATCAAATTGGTGATTAATATCAATAAAAAAGCACAGTCATGGTCAATTGACGTCACTTTGGGTGTCATTATTTTTATTGCGGCTTTTTTTATCTTTTATTCGCTGCTGAATGCGAACCCCGGCACAAAAGCCAGCAATTTGAAACAAGAAGCATCAATAATAGTCAGGCAAGTGACATCCGAGGACAGCCTGATCAGGGTGATTGACGGCAATGAAATAAACATAAGCAAGCTGAACGAGCTCAAAAACCTAAGCTATGACGAGTTAAAAAGAAGGCTGAGGGTAGAGAGCGACTTCTGCCTTTATTTCGAGGACGAAAAGGGCTACATTGTGCTGATAAACAACAGCTACAAGGGGGTAGGCGCATCAACAATCAATTTGAGCGGCACTCCGTGCAGCCAAAGGTAAAGAAAATAGAAAAGTTTATATATAATATGTTTACATTGTATTATATTGAATACAAAAATGGCAACAACCATCTCTGTAAGACTTGATAAGTCTCTCCTGAAAGACCTATCTGCAATTGAGAGGAATTGGCAGGCTGATCGCTCAGAAGCAATTAGGAGATTATTGGCTAAAGCTATAAATTCTTGGAAACTGCAATATGCAGTGGAAAAGCTTAGAGAGCATAAAATTTCAGTAGGCAAGGCTGCTGAAGAATGCGGTATTTCAATTTGGGAAATGCTTGATATCTTAAAAGAGAATACCATTAATTGGACAGGCTACTCTAAGGAAGATCTCGAGAGAGACCTTAAAGTTTTAGAGGGAAAAGATTGATATCAAACGCAACAGCACTTATTTGCTTGAGCAAAATAAATAAGCTTGAGCTTCTTAAGAAGGTTTATTCTGTTGTCATTACTCCTTCTGCTGTACAGAGTGAAGTCCTGCGCAAAGGGAAAGAGGGCTATTCCAATATCTATGATGCAACTAAGAACGGCTGGATTAAGGTAATTGACCCAAAAAAGAGCATTAACCTCGGACTTGGAGCAGGAGAAAGTCAAGCAATTAGCCTTGCGATAGAAAGGAAAGACAGCATTCTGCTTGATGATGCTTTCGCTATAAAAGCTGCAAAATCATTTAACATATCTGTTGCAAGGACAACTACTGTTATCTTTATAGCGCTTCAAAATAAAATTATCAACAAATCTCAAGCGCTTAGTATCTTGAACCAACTCATTGAAAATGGCTACTACATTTCCACAAAAGATTATGCTATTTTGATGTCTAAGCTTAAATAAAAGAGCTTCAAATTAATGCAAAATTGAAGAAAAGTTATTTTATAAACAAAAAACTATATATACACTCTGATTCTGATATCTTAAATATTAAAATGGCGATTAAAAAAAGAGGATATTTCTTTATATTAGATGCTGTGCTGGGATTGTCGATTCTTGTTATCGGAGTAATACTGATAACATCCTCTTATGTAAATGTGCCCCAGCCTGCCCAGGTTGGATTGCTGTCAGATGACTTGCTTGATTTTCTCTCCAACACCAAGATAAAAGAGCTTAACAACCCTTATGCAGGCATTGGAGGACAGCTGTGGAATCAAGGCGTTATAAAAGACGCTGACAATTCTTTGCTCCAGCAGATAGGGGAGTTTTATGCGACAAGCAAGCTTGACACTGCTGAAAAATTCATACAAAATGTGTCAATAGGAATAGTGCCGCAGCAATTCAGGTATGAGCTCTGGGTTGATGGCATTATCTTGTACCCAAAAACGCCAGCACTTGAGCATATCAAGTCAAGAAACAGCACAAATGTCCTGCTGACTTCGAAAAAAATCACATTCGGGATTCTGGACAAAGCAACAGGCAGCATATGGGGGCCTTACAAGGCAGAGGTATTTGTATGGGAAAGGTAGCAAAAATCAGCATGCAGAGGAAAGGAATATTCTTCACTTTGATTGCCATAACCATAATGGCGGTATTCATACTTGTGTTTACCCCGCAGGCAGATATAAGCCTGCAAAAGGACACGCAAGCCATTAGGACAAGAATAGGCTCTATTGATAATTATGTGAATGACCTGGAAAACAGGTATTTTGAAACCGTGCTCAGGGCAACAACATACAAGACACTACTTTCTTTGATTTTCTACATTAATTCAACAGGCGCTTACCTGCCAGATATGGATTCTGCATTTTCCGAGGTTATGCTGACTGGCAAAATCAATGGAGTGGCTATAGACACAGTTACCGGCAAAAAAATAATGACAAACAATACGCTGGCAGACTGGAACAGCAGGATAATTGAAACTGCAAGAGACACATTAAATGTGAACACCACAATAACTGTAAACAGGGTTTCTGTTTTCCAGACAAAGCCGTGGAATATAGACTCAGCAATGGACGTGAGCTTTTCAGTCAGCTCAAAGGTTGCTGACTGGAAGAAAAGCGCAGTAATAAAAACAACCATGGAGATTGAAGGGCTGCCTGACCCATACTATCTTGTAAATACAAAAAGCACAGGCTCTTATACAAACCAGATAAAAAAATCATCTGTAGAGTTCAACCAATGGGGCATTTCAAAAGTGAGGGAGCACTTAAGGAACAGCACTTATGCGCACTTCGAGGACTCTGATGCGCCGAGCTTTCTGATGAGGTTCACAAACACAATAACCAGCTCAGGCTGCTGCGGCATTGAATCTTTGGTAAATCCCAACAAAATAAATCCAAGTGATCAAAAAGAAAGCTATGCCGACTATCTTTTCTGGACTCATCAATATGCCAATAACTGCACGCAGCTTTACAACATAACAGGCTTGTGGGACGAGTTCAGGTATTTCAAGCTGGATTTTGGGCATGCTGCCAGGTACAATATAACCTCACAAGATGCTGTAAGGACGTGTTAACAAATGATTATATGTTACCAAAATAAAAATAAAGAATGTTAAATCAAAATAAACAATTTCAAGTTGCCACTCAAAGACAATAACTAAAGTTTTTATACCATAAACCAAATTAAAGAATATGCCAACTAATGACACGGTGCTGAGGACAATCGCTGATGAATTGCTAGAGCTGGTAAAGAAAAGCAGGAAAATATCTGTTGAAGATGCAGCAAAAAAGCTGAAAATGCCTCTTGCAACAATACAGTCTCTTGTTGATTTTTTGGTTGAGGAAAGGGTTTTCGGCATAGAGTACAAATTCACAACACCGTACATCTATCTGTACAGGGATGGCATCAAGGAAGCAAAAGGCAAAGAAAGCAGCTTTGCAAAAGGGCTCATCACCAAGGAGCAGTTTTATGAAAAGGCAAAAGAAAAAAATGCGCCTTACGAGCATATTGAAGGGATGTGGAGAAAATACCTGCAGCAGAATCTTGCTCACATAAGGGAAGAATTTTTGAGAAAGGCAAGGGATAAAAAAGTTCCGGAAGACAAAATAGAAGAGCTTTGGAAGAAATACCTGGCGTATTTGTAATTGAAAATGGATATTGACGAGTTTTTGGATAGGGAGCTTTCTGACCTGGGTTTGCAGACGGACAAGGCTGAAAAAGAGGCAATTGAACTGCCGGAGTTCTCAGGGCAGGCTGGGCAGTCTTCATTGTTTGACAATATAAGAGCGAACTTAAGCAAGGGCAGCCTTGAGCAGGCTGAGCAGGCTTATGTCCAGCTGTGGCATATCCTGCTGGAGCAAAAGCTGAAATGGAACAAGGAGCTTTATGAGCAGCTGTCTGCGCTAAGCAGGCAGTTTTCAGGCGCACTAATCAATGCTTACAATGACGTAAAAAGGAAATCCGAGCAGATAAATGAACTGATAAGCAGGGCAAAGTCCTTTCTCAGGGAAGGAAAAAAGGAAATGCCTTTCAGGATTTATTCCCAGATAGGGGAAATCAATGAATCCATGCCAAATGTGTTTTTTGAAGAGAAAAAGATTGTGCAGGAGAGAATAATGGATTTTTACAAAGAGCTCAGGAACACAACAGACAACGAGCTTGTAAAAAGGGTGTCTGCATTAATTGTCGAGATAACCCAATTGATTGACAAAATAAACAGTTCAATCAGCAGAAATGACATTACAAATGCGATTGTCAATTACAATAAATGCAGCGAACTGTACAACCAGGTGCCTGAAGGCTTTTTAAGGCATAAAAATTCATTGGGCATGAGGCTGTTGGACATATACAAAAGCCTCAGCATTTACATGGAGATATCCAATCTGCAGAGGCAGCTAAGCCAGAAGCCCCAGCAGGCGCAGCAATTTCAGGCTCTGGAGCCGCCGCCAAGCCCGTTTGCCCAAAGCCCGCAGATGGATGCCCATGAAAAATTAATGGAGGCGAATGCAAAAAAAGAGCGGGCAAAAAGGAACATAGAAAAAGGTTTTTATAACGAGGCTTCCAAAGACATAGGGGAAGCGCTCAGCATAGAGCCCAATGATGCAGAGGCAAGGGCAATACTTGCAAAAATAAAGACACTGCAGTAAAAGGAGTCTTAAATTCCAATTATAAAAAATTCAATCCGTCGCAGTGAGATGGTGAGCGAGGTTCGACGAGTTCACCTCGCATGTCACTGCGACAAAAATTACGCTCGGCAAAAATTTTTCCTGCCAAGAAATTTTTGCCTCGGAGTTATTCATTAAATTAAAAATAATGAATAAATTGGCGAGGCTGAGTTCAATGGCAGAAGAACGAAGCCGAGCACAAAATATTGTTGCGAAGTCCTAAAAAATTCCATAGGAATTTTTGGGACACCAAAAATGCAAAGCATTTTTTAGTGCAACAGATTTAAAAATTTAAACTTTTAAAATATCAAAATCTAAAATGGAAAAAGGGGAGAAGATAATTGACACTTACGAGCTTAATGTAAACAGCATAGTTGTCGATGTTTCCATAACAGCGAAAGAGGACGAGCCTGTGCCGGTGTACAGCATTTCAATAACTAACATAAGCGACACTACAAAGATAATCCTTGAGAAGATAAGGGATGAGTTTGTTGCAGAGGAGACAAAGACGCTAAGCGAGGAGGCAAGCGTTTACGACGTGCAGGAGCAGTTCAAGGAGAAAATCCTGAAGCTGCTTGCAAAATACTTCCCAAATGCCGACAAGAAGACAATGGACATGCTCATCAATTACATACTGCAGCAGAACATCGGGCTTGGGAATCTGGACATACTGCTTAAAGACACAAATCTTGAGGAGATTGTGATTAACAATTCAAAGGAGCCTGTGTGGGTTTACCACAGAAGGTACGGCTGGCTGAAGACAAATGTCCTCTTGCCAAACGAGTCAAGGATAAGGCACTACTCAACTATCATAGGAAGGGATGTCGGCAAGGAAATCACTCTGTTAAATCCATTGATGGACGCGCATTTAAAGACAGGCGACAGGGTGAATGCAACCTTAAGCCCGATATCGACAAAGGGAAATACAATAACCATAAGGAAATTTGCAGTCAAGCCATGGAGCATGATAGACTTCATAAAGGAAAGGACAATTTCCTATGAAGGCGCTGCGCTTTTATGGACAGCTGTGCAAAACGAGCTGTCAGTTGTAGTTTCCGGAGGGACAGCTTCTGGAAAGACAAGCATCCTGAATGCTATAGCCAACTTCTTTCCGCCAAGCCAAAGAATAATATCAATGGAAGACACCCGCGAGCTTGTGCTTCCTAAAATACTCCATTGGGTGCCGTTGGAAACAAGGCTTCCAAATCCAGAAGGAAAAGGCGGCATTGAAATGCTTGATTTGATAGTCAATTCATTGAGAATGAGGCCTGACAGGATTATTGTCGGTGAAATAAGAAGGAAAAAGGAAGCAGAAGTGCTTTTCGAGGCAATGCACACAGGCCATTCTGTTTACGGCACATTGCACGCAAACAATGTCAGGGAAACAATAAACAGGCTTACAAACCCACCTATAGATTTGCCAAAGCAGCTTTTGTCAGCGCTGTCATTGATTGTTGTGCAGCACATCAACAGAAGGAGCGGAAAAAGGAGAACGCTGCAGATTGCTGAAGTTCTGCCGGACGGCAACGCAAGAATCCTGATGCAGTTGAGCCCGTTGAGGGATGTTTTGGAAATTGTCAATGAGCCTCTTGCCATAGTTGAAACATTAAACCTTTACACAGGGCTTTCAAAGTCAGAGATTTATGCAGACATGCAGTCCAAGATTTCAATTTTAAAATGGATGGTAAGCAGGAACATAACAGACGTGAACAAGATAGGCATGATAATGTCAAAGTATTACCATAATAAGCCATTTATGCAGCTGAAGGGTGTTTAAGATTGGCTTTGTAAACAGGATAGTTTCATATTTTCCAGCTTTAAAAAGCGAATTAAGAATAGCGCATTTGCCGTACACTCCAACACAGTATGTAAGCAAAAACCTCAAGACAACTGCGTTGTACTCATTTTTGTTCACCGCTCTTTTTTTTTTCGTGCTGCAAAAGGCAAAACTTTCATTTTTACTGCTCATACCGATTTTTGCAATCCTGTGCATTCTGATTTTTGAATATTCTCTAATCAGGGTCAAGGCAAAAATAAGGCAGAGAGAGCGCGAAATCAACAAGGAAGTGCTGTTTGTCGGAAGGTACTTGCTTGTAAAGCTGTACTCTGGAAGGCCTTTGCTCAATGCCTTAATTGAGACAGCAGGAGGCAGGGGAATTGCTGCAAAGTACATCAAAGAGATTGTTGATGACATAGACACAGGCAACACAATAGAAGAGGCATTAAACAATGCAATGATCTATTCTCCATCAGACAAATTAAGAAGGGTATTATTTCATGTCAATAACGCGCTGCAGCTTGGCATAGACGTTACAAAGCCCCTTGAGTCAGTTTTGGAGGAAATAACAAGGGAAGAAGAAATCGAGATTAAGAAATACGGCAAGAAGCTGAACACTTTGGTGATTTTTTACATGCTGGCAGCAGTCATCCTGCCGTCATTGGGTGTTGCTATGTTTATTGTCGTGTCAAGCTTCATTAATTTTCCAATCGATTTAAAGGGCTTGCTTATCTTCGTATTTTTTATTGTAACGCTTCAATTCATCTTCATAACGCTTTTCAAGTCCGTAAGGCCGATGGTTAATCTGTAAAAATGTCTCTTAAAGTAATATTTTTGGAGGAATTTGGAAAGGCTTTTGTGCCTAAGAGGTTCATACCGAATCTGCGAAAATACATGCTGAAGGCAGGATTCAATGAAGTTCCTTACAAATTCTTTGGACTGCTGTTTTATATCTCAGCATTGATAACAACTTTAATATTCATCATTTTTGTATATCCTTATCTTAAGAAGTTCTCCCTCATTGAAATTTACATCTACTCATTTTTGAGCTGGTTTACAGTGCAGCTGTTTTTTGCGGTGCTGTTCATCCTGCTTGTCTACTTTTACCTGGATTTGAAAATTTATTTCAGGACAAAAAAGATGGAGGAGCAGTTGCCGGATTTTCTTCAGGTGCTTTCTGCAAACTTAAAGGGAGGCATGACTTTTGAAAAAGCGTTGTGGACTGCAGTAAAGCCAAGGTTTAACGTGCTCGGAAGCGAGATGGCAAAAGCATCAAAAAAAGTCATGACAGGGTATGAGATTGGAAAAGCGCTCACAGAGCTTGCAGACAAGTATGATTCCTTAATGCTCCGCCGCACCATAGACCTTATAATCAGCGAGGTGGAAAGCGGCGGCAATGTCGCTGAGCTGCTGGACAGGCTTGTCGGCAACTTGAAGGAGACCAAGGCGTTGAAGGACGAGATGTCAGCGTCTGCAATCGCTTACGTGATATTCATTTCCGTCATAGTCATTGTCATAAGCCCGCTTCTTTTTGCGCTTTCCTTCCATCTGCTTATACTGCTCCTTGGCTTTATAGCCAAGATTTCAGTTGCAACCCAAAGAGTTCCTACACTGCCTTTTGTATTTTCAAAGGCCAGCATAAATCCAGGCGATTTTAAGACATTTTCTTTGGCAGCAATTTTTGTCATCTCATTTTTTTCGTCACTGATAGTTTCCATTGTTGAAAAAGGGGACATGAAAGGAGGAGTCAAGTATATTCCAATTTACGTTTTCGGCTCAATGTCCCTGTATTTTATTTTCCTGAAAGTGCTTGGCATGCTGTTTGGCAATATAGTATGACAACTGGTTTGTTTGGAACTCAAAACAGAAAAGTATATAAATAACAAACTAAATTAAGAATTTAAAAGAAGTGAATTCAATGAAAATAAGATTCAATAATGCGCAAGCTGCGTTTGAGTTTCTCACAACCTATGGCTGGGCTTTTTTAGTTATTCTTATTATGATTGGCGCTCTTGCCTATTTTGGCATATTGAGCCCAAGCAAGATTTTGCCGAGCAGGTGCAATTTCGGCGCTGAATTCGGGTGCCTTGACTACCAGATATCAGCAACAGCAAATACTTTCAAAATCAGGCTGAAGAATGGAGTAGGGGAGCCAATAGATGTATCATCAATAACATTGGGCAGCGAAAGCACGACACAGTATTCGTGCAGCACTCCTCCGGCAAATCCATCAGGATGGAAATCTGGCGAGATTAAAGAGCTGTCCTGGAGCGGATGCAATTCAGCAGCAGCTGGGCTTATTGCAGGCGAAAAAGGCAAAGTTTTAATTACTTTAAGGTATAATTCAATAATTAGCGGTTCCGGTTATTCGAAGGAAGTTAAGGGAGAAGTATTCTCAACTGTAATCTAATCAGAGAAAACATAAATTTTATATATAGTCTTCTTTAGTTTTGGAATAAAAAGAGGTTGATATGGCTAAGTCACAGGCTGCTTTGGAATTTCTCACTACATATGCA
>JACPMS010000012.1 GCA_016185875.1 Candidatus Woesearchaeota archaeon
AAAGTGGCTGAGCAGCTACACGATTGCGTGCATTGATGACAATGGCAATTTTGTTGAGGTTGGCAAGGCAAGCACTGGGTTGAAAGAAAAAGAAGAAGAAGGACTAAGCTTTATGGAGATGACAAAATTATTGAAGCCATTGATAATTTCTGAAAAAGGAAAAGAAGTCAAGGTAAAGCCTAAAGTCGTTATTGAGGTTGGGTATGAGGAAATACAAAAATCACCGACTTATGCTAGTGGATTTGCATTGCGCTTTCCTCGTGTTCAGGGTCTGAGGTCTGATAAAGGTCCAGACGACGCTAGCACTTTGGATTATGTGAAAAAGTTGTATGCACAGCAGAAGAAGAGCTAAAATTAAAATAAATCTGTTTTGATTGTTTCTGCTCCCTGAAGTAAGTAAGCTTCAACTAAATTTTGAGGCCAGTCACTACCTTCCAGAAACATTATTGATTTAACTAACCTGCTGCCATCTTTTATTAATCGTTCTAAAATTCTTTGATATCCTTGTCTTGAAATATGTATATCTAGAGTGGGATAATTTCCCCCTCCAGCCCTTGAACCACCAACTCTTTCAGGAAAATTCCCATAAAAAAATCTCTCGACTGGTCTTGCGTTTGGTGGCAATTCCAACCATAATTGCACATCATCAAATCTTTGCGGAGCAACCACATCTCTAATTGAATCTGCTCTTTTTGGAATTCTCCCGGCTGTTGTCATGGAACCAAGTAATAAACCGCCATTTAAAAATGTTTTTAAAAAGAACTGATTTTTTTCCCACCAAACCTTTAAATACCCTTTTCAAATCCTATTTCTAAAATGATAGTCGGCTTTGGCTTTACAAAATTAAGCGCAGAGAAGCATGAAGCGCCAAAGGGAAAGATTGACATAAACAACAATGTCAGCATTAAGGATATTCAGGAAGACAACTTTTCCTTGGGCAAGGACAAGCAGCAAAATGTTCTGAGGTTTATTTTTGAATTTGTGTCAAAATACGAGCCGAATGTAGGAACTATTCTTTTTGAAGGCGAGCTTTTGTATATGGAAGAGCCAAAAATAATCAAGGAAATCCTAGGCTCCTGGAAAAAGGACAAGAAAATACAAAAAGAGATAATGGCAGGCATGCTAAATACAATTCTAACAAAGTGCAATGTTCAGGCATTGATATTAAGCCAGGAAGTCAATCTGCCGCCGCCAATTCCAATGCCAAAAGTGCAGATAGCAGCCCCTGACAAGGATTATATAGGATGATTCTATACTCGCAGACAAAAATAATTATACAATAGTTGTCTGCTCGTAATAAGCAAATGACATGTTATATGTATAAAAATTTGTGTCATTTGCTATAGTGTTAAGTTTAAGCAAAAGATTTATAAAACAGGTATACTTATTTCCCGGCATCAGAAAATGACAGACAAGGAACTAAAACTTAAGGTTGCGGAAGCTATCCAGGATGATGTCAACAAAGGCATAGTCAGGATAGACTCCGGGTACTTGGCTGAAGTAGACATAAAGCCAGGCGACATAGTTGAGATTGAAGGAGAGAGAAAGACAGTTGCAATAGCAGACCGCTCATACCCTGGTGATATTGGCTTGAACATCATAAGAATGGATGGCATTATAAGAAAGAACGCCAAGACAGGAATTGGGGAAATAGCAAAAATCAGAAAAGCGCTTGTCAAGGAAGCAAAAAAGGTTATTATAGCGCCTGCAAGGAAAGGAATTGTCATAAGGGCTTCCCCTGAGATTTTCAAGCAGGGCTTGCTTGGAAGGGCTGTTGTCAGAGGAGACATTGTTTCCTTGGGAGGGGCAAGAAGAAGAAAAACAACGATGATGAACAACCCTTTCTTTGACGAGGATATTTTCAGCATACTGGATGAAAGCATGATGGGCATTGGATTTGGAGACATTAAGTTTGTTGTTGTTGACACAAATCCAAAGCAGGCTGTTATAATTCTTGACTCGACAGAAATTGAGTTTAGGTCAGAGGCTGTTGAGATTGAGGAAGAAAGGGTTCCTGACATCACTTATGAAGATGTTGGCGGCCTGGAAGACGAGATAAAAAAAGTAAGGGAAATGGTTGAGCTGCCATTAAAGCATCCTGAGATATTTGAAAGATTGGGAATAGAAGCGCCAAAAGGGGTTTTGCTGCATGGTCCGCCAGGGACTGGAAAAACATTATTGGCAAAGGCTGTTGCAAACGAGACAAACTCGCATTTCATCTTGATTAATGGGCCTGAAATCATGTCGAAATATTATGGCCAAAGCGAGGAAAACTTAAGGAAGAAGTTCGAGGAAGCTGAAAAAAATGCCCCTTCAATAATTTTTATTGACGAGATTGATGCAATTGCCTCGAAAAGGGAAGAGACAAGAGGGGAAGTGGAGAGAAGGGTTGTTGCGCAATTGCTTGCTCTTATGGATGGCTTGCAGTCAAGGGGCAAGGTTGTTGTGATTGCTGCGACAAACGTTCCAAACATACTTGACCCTGCTTTGAGAAGGCCAGGGAGGTTTGACAGGGAAATTGAGATAGGAGTGCCAAGCAAGGAAGGCAGATTAAACATTTTAAAAATCCACACCAGAAACATGCCTATGTACACAAGAGAGAACATTGTCAAAGACAGCGACTTTGAGCCAGAGTACAAAGAAGCAATCCTGAACCTGCAAAGGTACAAGGATACAAATTCAAGAAGCATAGAGAGGACAATAAACAAATATCTTGTTGAGAATGCTGAAAAAAATGAATTGTTCAAAAAGATTGAAGTATCCAAATTAAAGAAATACATGGAAAAGATAAATTACGATTCAAAAGTTGTTATTCTGAAAGAGCTTGCAGAGATTACACATGGCTTTGTTGGCGCTGACTTGGCGTCATTGGCAAAGGAAGCTGCAATGATTGTGCTTAGAAGAGTGCTTCCAGACATAAAGCTAAAAGAGGATGACCCACTTCCAAAAGAACTGCTTGAAAGGTTAATAATAACACAGCAGGATTTCAAAGAGTCCTTGAAAGTTGTGAGGCCAAGCGCATTAAGAGAAGTTATAGTTGAAATTCCAAATATCAAATGGTCCGACATTGGCGGCTTGCTGAATGTAAAGCAGGAACTGATTGAAGCAGTTGAATGGCCATTAAAGCATCCTGAAGCCTTCAAAAGACTGGGTGTAAGGCCGCCTAGAGGAATCTTGCTTTTTGGAGCTCCTGGAACTGGAAAAACATTGCTTGCAAAAGCAGTTGCAAATGAAAGTGAAGCTAATTTCATTCTTGTTAAAGGTCCTGAATTGCTTTCAAAATGGGTTGGCGAAAGCGAAAAAGCTGTTAGAGAAGTTTTCAAGAAAGCCAGGCAAGTAAGCCCGTGCATTATCTTCTTTGACGAGGTCGATGCATTAGCACCAAGGAGAGGGCTGAGTTCTGACAGCCATGTAAGTGAACGAGTTGTGAATCAATTATTAACAGAAATTGATGGATTAGAGGATTTGCATGATGTTGTTGTTATTGCAGCAACCAACAGGCCAGATATTGTCGACACTGCCCTGCTGAGGCCAGGAAGATTTGACAGGATGATTTTGACACATATTCCGGATGAAAACACAAGGCTTGAGATTTTCAAAGTTCATACAAAAGGAATGCCTATAAGCATAGAACAGCAGCCGATAAAAAAGAAGATGATTGCAGCAAAGACAGTTGGAAAAGGCGAGGCCACAAGCATGGAATTTGAGAACGAGGAGAAATTATTTGATAAGGAAGATATAAAGAGCAGGGATGACTTTTTAAGGGCGCTTGCAAAGAAAACTGAAGGTTACGTTGGCGCTGACATTGAAGCAGTATGCAGGGAAGCTGCAATTCTTACTTTAAGAGAAGATATAAATTCCAGAGATATTTACAAAAAACACTTTGAGCTTGCGCTTCAGAAAGTAAGGCCAAGCGTCACTAAAGATGTTGAAAAGGCATATGAGGAATTGCAGGAGCACTTCACTGCTGCAAGGGCAAAGCAGATGATTGATGAAAAGCCGGGGTATATGGGGTAAAAAATGGCAAAACTAAAACCATCATCAGTTGGATTGGCGCTTGGATTGCTTTTGGCGGTAATTCAGATATTGCGAAGCATTGTCGCATGGCTGTTTCCGAATTTTGTTGCTTATATCATCAAAAACCTGACATTTAATGCGATTTCTATACAGCCACCAATAGTGACTGCTGCATCTTTTATTATCGGATTAATCGCATTATTTGCTGGCGGATTTGTTTTAGGGACTATTTTTGGAATGATTTACAATTGGGCTGTCAAATAAACCATTCAAAACATTTAAATAAACTTATTCTAACTTTTTGTTTATGATACCGGAGTATGGAGACACAGTCAAAGTGCACACAAAAGAGCAAGTCTATGAAGGTATAATGCTGCCCCGCCCGGAAATTTTTGATGAAAATTACACAATAATAAAGCTTGACAACGGCTACAATATAGGAATTGACAACAAAAGGATTGAGAAGATTGAGGTTCTTGAAAAGCACCAGAGAAAAAAAGAGGAAAGGCATAAGATGGAGCATAAGAGGATATGGCTCCTGAGGAATGGCAGTTGATGGCAAGAAGAATTGCAAAAGAGGTTAATGATGATGAAGTTGCTGGAGTTGTCGTTACACAAGGGACAGATACTCTGCATTTTTCAACAGCTGCTATGTCATTTTTCCTAAGAAACTTGAACAAGCCTGTTGTTTTTACAGCAGCGCAGAGAAGCATAGACAGAGGCAGTTCAGACGCTTTCTCAAACCTACTGTGCGCTGTGAATGCCGCAGCAAAGTTTGATGGGGCTGCAGTTGTCACATGCTTGCATGGAACAGCTGATGATAATTATTGCATACTAAACAGAGGCACAAAAGTCAGAAAAATGCACACAAGCAGAAGGGATGCTTTTCGCCCGATAAATGAATTGCCTCTTGCAAAAGCTTATGAAAACGGAAAAATAGAAATCCTGAATAAAAATTACACTAAGAGAAATAATGAAAAAGTTGTTGTAAATGACAAATTTGAGCATAAGACTGCTTTAGTTTATGTATATCCCGGAATGAATCCAGACATTTTTGACTATTACCTTGATAAAAAGTACAAAGGCATTGTGATTGCAGCAACTGCGCTTGGGCATGTATCAACAACAAACCCAAAATATTCATTGATTAGCAAATTAAAAAAATTGATTGACAATAATGCTACAATAATAATTTCCACCCAAACAATTTATGGAAGGGTTCACCCGTATGTTTATACAAATTTAAGAAAATTATCGGTTGAATTGGGGTGCATTTTTGTTGAGGACATGCTGCCGGAAACAGCTTATGTAAAGCTTGGCTGGGTTTTGGGACACACGCATAAAATGGAAGAAGTCAAAAAAATGATGCTCGTAAATTACGCAGGGGAAATAAGCGAAAGAACTGATGAAAGCGCTTTTTTGTATTAGATGATTCCAATCAAGAATTTATTGAATAAAATCAAGTGGGACAAAAGAGAAGCTCCAGAGCAGTACTCAATTTTTTATTTTGACAGGATTTTAAAGAAATTAATAAAAATTCCATACATAAAAATTAAAAGAATTGAAGGCAGCTTCATGGTTTTGGACAATGAAGATGAATCAAATATTCCATTGCACAGGGTAAGAAAAGTTATGAAAAATGATACTGTTGTTTGGGAAAGGAAATGAGAATGGAGGTAACTGATAGTACTAAAAGAAAGGGTACAAGTGTAGAATTCTTAATAATAAGCAAATTGTTAAAATACAACTTTGATGTTTATATACCTGTAGCCGATACCTCTGGGATAGATATTATAATAAGAAGTCCAAAAGGAAAATATGTAGAAATACAAGTAAAAAGCAGGATAGCAAGAGGAGGCGGAAGAGTCTTTGACGTTAAAAATTTCACACCAAGAGATACTTATTTTATATGCTGCTACATAATAGAAGAAAATGAATACTGGTTAATCCCTTCTAAGAAGTATTACAAACATGCTGCTTACAATAATAACAAAAGAAGATTAGATACTACAAAATTGAGATTTTTTGATAAATTTGAGGGAGAGAATGGCTTAAGGGAGATTGTAAGAGTTCTTAGGTCAAACTAATTCTACCACTGGACATGCTCACGTCATATTTATAAACTAATTCTACCTATTTTTTGATTATGCTTCATTTAAATCACCTCAAACAATGTTTCAACTGCCAAATTAAGTCTTTCGCTTATCAGCGAAATCCTATTATGCAGTCTCAACCGAAAAAACTCTGTGATTTAAAATGAATGTAAAAAATAATCAAAAAATGGAAATTGTAAGTTTAATAAATAGTCCCAAGTTTGCATATTTATATGGCTATTTTGTAGCTGATGGTTGTTATTATAAAGATGGAAGAAATGTAAGATTTGAATTCTCCGATGGGACATCTGTAAAAGATGAATTAGAATACTCTCCCAAGTTTATGAATAAAATAAAATCAATTATAGAAAATATTTTACACAAGAAATTGCCTGAATTAAGAAAAAGAGGAAATAGATATGTCTTAAGTTTTAGGTCAGAAAAATTACATAACATATTCAAAAACTACTTTAATCTAGCTTTTGGAGAAAAATCATTTTCTATCAATATTCCTAGCTTTTACGTCAATACAAATTTAGAAAAATATTTCTGGTTAGGTGTTTTAAATGGAGATGGTATGGTTGCCAGAAAAAGTAGAAAAATATCTTTAGAAATCGGAAGTAGAAAATTAATTGAAGCTTTTAAGGATTTTTTGGAAAGAAGAGGAATAATGTTCAAATATAGTGAAAGAATATTGAGAGAAAACAAATTTTATAGAGCGAA
>JACPMS010000005.1 GCA_016185875.1 Candidatus Woesearchaeota archaeon
TTTTGTTCACCCCATTATTAATCTATTGCACTTCATCATCATCAATAAAGCTCTCACCGCATGAAGGGCATTCAACCTCCCCTTCCTCAATAATGGTACCACAACTTGGGCATTCCCTCTGGTCTTCTTCCATTTTCTCACCTCAAGCAGAACAAGCCTTTTATTGCGGCAATAAGCATGGCTCGGCAGGATATCTGACAGTAGTATATAAATTTATCGAAGATTTCCAGTGAATAATTGGCTTTATCCTGCTGCCTTTTTCAAAGAATTAAGCCTGTTTTTTATTTTCTTTGAAGCTGATTCCCTGCTTCTTGAGCTGAGCAAATCATTTGCAAGCCTTGAGTCACCGATTGAATCGTTAATCCACCTGCTGAAGTCGTTCTTTTCCTTGTTTACATGATGCCTGTAAGTCTCGCCGCTCAGCTGCTGAACTGAATCTGCAAGCTCGCCTAAATTCTTTAATATCGGGCCGTTATTCACCCAAAAGCACTGCTCGGGAGCGACATCGCTTAAGTATTTTCTTGCCTCTTCCTTTGTTACCATATTACCTACTTACATTAACTCCTTAACCAGTCTTCGCAATATTGCAATCTGGGTTTCGAGCCTGTTCCTGGCCCTTGCAATGTCTTCTGCCAGGCTGTGGTCGTAAAAAACATCCTTGACCCAGCTGCTGAAATCATTCTTTAACTCGTTTGCATGATGCATGAATATTTCCTCGCTCATGGTTTCAAGCGCATCTGCAAGCTCAATTATGTTTTTAATCTTTCTTCCGTCTGCAACAATGAAATGGTGCTCCTCCGGAGCTTCGCCAAGAATCTTCTTTCTTATAATGACTTCTATTCTCTGCAATGGCCTTTTAGAATCGGACTTAACTGCAGCCTCAAGAGTCCTTTTAGCTGCCTTGCCTCTTTTTTTAGACATGCTATCACCTTCTAAAGCTATTAACTACCTTCTTATTTTTATACTTTTTGGTTTTGTATGAAACAAAAAGTCACGAACAGTGACATGCGAGTGAGCTCGTTTTTTTGCAAACTCGCTCACAACTCACTGTGGGTATAGTTTGCGGTTTTAATCCAATATAACCTGTTTTTGCACCATACTTTCTGATACCAACAGGCAAATATATGAAAAAAGAACCAATATAGAAATAGAATATTTACTCTTCGTACTCAGCCACTTCCATGCCTTCTGCTTTTTTGCCCTCTTCCTTGCCAGCCTTCTGGCCCCTATATATATAGGCGAAGTTCGGCACAGCTGCAATCCAGTTCTCTCCAAAGCCTGCTATGTCCCCTTCAATCGCATCGCAAGTCTTTTTTAGCTTGTTGATTGCCCTTTTCAGCTCCACCAAATCCTTGTCCTTCAAAGGCTTGATGTTTATCAGGGCAATTGTATGGCCTTCCCTCAAGGCATCAAGTATAGGCTTGATTTGCTCAAATTCCTCAATTGCAAACGGCCTTACCATCAATTTTGACCTTGTATCAACGCTGCTTTCGCTTCCCAGCTCAACATAGCCGTGCTCTGCTTCCTCAAACATCTCAGAACTCGAGCCTGTTCCCAGCTTTTCCTTCAGCTTGCTTAAAAATCCCATTTAAAATCACCTTTTAATTAATTATAAATTTTTAATTAAACTTTTCAATAATTAGCAGATATATAAATCTTTCTATTCTGGGCAGTAGTAAAAGGAATTTATCGCAAGGTAATTTTTGTCCTGATTGTATTAGCATGCAACTCAAATGCGTATATCCTGTGCTTCTTCCAAGAAAAGCTCCATAATGTTGGGCATTTCTTCAGCACCAAATTTTTTTTCACTTACTAATAATCACTCTTTATCTGCAGTTTTTATTTTTAGGCAAATATTTTCACAGAAACATTTTTATAATGGCAGAATTTTCTTAAAATTCCGGGAATTCCCGAAAACCGCTTATAAATAATTGCAAATTGCGGTTTTTGGCAATACCAAGAGTTCAGAAAGAAAGCAAAAATGGTCAAAAGAATAGGCGGCTTAAGAAGAAAAACAAGGTACAAGTTCAGGAAAGAAAAGAGAAGAAGGGGCAAAATAAGCATTACAAAATACTTCCAGTCCTTTAATGCTGGCGACAGAGTTTATCTTGGATTAGAATCAGCTGTGCAGAAGGGAATGTACTATCCGCATTTCATGGGCAGGACAGGGACTATTAAAGGCAAAAGAGGAAGATGCTACAAAGTAGCAATAAATGATTTAGGCAAGGAAAAAACTTTAATCGTGCATCCTGTGCACATGAGGAAAGCTTGAAAATGACCGGCATGCAGCTTGTTTCGGAAAATCCAATGAATTCCTATCAGCTCAGGAAAGAGCTCGAAAGAATCAGGAAAAGGGATAATGAGCTGAATTTCAGAGCCAACAGGACAGAAGACTACCTAAACCAGATTGCAGGGCTTAAGGACGCTGACAAGCTTTTTGACAAGCTGGTGAAGCTTAACATACCTCGATTAAAGGAGCAGCATATACATAAAATAATTGACATCACTCCAACTACCCTGAACGACCTTAAGGTTGTCCTCCAGGGATACACAATCACGCTGAACAGCGAATCAATGAAAAAGATTGTTGATGCAGTCAACGAGTTCTTGGAAAAAAAATAATTTGCATCTGTTTATGCGTAATCTTTATAAACACAAAAACTTCTGTAAATGAAAATGAGGGTGGCAATAAGGCAAAAGCATCTCAGCCTAACCAAAAGGCTGGCTGAAGAATTAAACAGCCTTGCACGCAGATTTGATGCCAGGCGCTACTCAAAAGTTGAAAATATTGACAGCCTGCTTTTAAAGCGGGACATTTCAGTCGAGAAAAAAAAGAGGGCATTGGTCAAGGAGCTTCACAAATCAATTGCAGAGGCATTTTCAATTGACAAAAGCAAGTTCAGCAAAAGGTCATTTGATTCAATGAAAAAAAGGCTGCACAATATAAGGAGAATCATAAATAAGCTCAGAAGCATAAATTACTACCTTGAAACAGCATTTTTGCAGGACTTAAGGCTTTTGAAGTCTGAAAAAACTCCGGAAGCCCGAAAATTTTTGAGATTTTCGGCGCTATCCAAAATAAAAATAAATGATGAAAGCCAAAAAGCAAGGCAGAAAAGCAGCCTCGGAAGAGATGAATTGGAGGCGCTGGAATACACAGCATACAAGCTTATACGGAATGCAGCAGCACTCGACAAAAAGATATTAAAAGAGTACGCACACAAGGAAGTAACTGTGATGGTAAAGGAAGAAACTGAAACTGGAGACCTTGGATTGATATTAAAAAAGGAGTCAGAGCTGCTGGAGCATCTGGAAGCCAAACTTCCCCCTCCAAAGGCAGCGACCATTGCCTTGGTCAGGGAGCCAATATTTACCCACTGGGCTGCAAGAGTGTTTGCGCTTTTATCATACCTGGAGCATATTTATTACAGCGAATCAATCCTCTTCGCAAAGCTCAAAAAAAACAAGGCAGCCAAGATGAGAATAAGCAGGAAGATATCGGATCTTGCGAAAGAGAGGTCAAAACTGCTCAGGATAATGGAAGAGAAGAGCCTTTCAATGAAAAGATTCAAATTGGACAGCGAGCTTAAGAGGGAGCTCCACAGCCTTGCAGCAACAATAAGCCTTTAATATAAAAATGGATGCAGAAAAACCAGAAAGGACAAAAGAAGAGACAGCAATTGTGCTGGACTTCCTGCCAAACGGCTATTCCTATGACGAAAGGCCGATGTACATGAAGACCCCGATAGTGCAAGCCATAGGAAAAGAGCACTTTGTGCTGCTTGAGCTGGTGCCGAAAAAAGGGATCCATCTTCAGTCTTTTGAAGAAGTGTATATCGGAGACGGCAAAAGGGACAAGATTCACCATATAGTCGGCAAAATAGCGCTGGGCAAAATAACAGCCACTGCAAAATCAGAGCTGGAGTTTGTCATAAAAGACATAGTCAAAAAAAACGAGAAAAATTTTGTGGAATTTTTTAACAAGGCTCAGCCATTGAGCACGAGGATGCATCAGCTCGAGCTATTGCCCGGGCTTGGCAAAAAGCATATGTGGCAGATAATTGAAACAAGGCAGGAAAAGCCGTTTGAAAGCTTCGCCGACCTTAAAAACAGGGTTAAGCTGATGCCGGATCCTGAAAAGACAGTCATCAAGAGAATCCTTCAGGAGCTGGAAGGAACGGAAAAGCACAAGATTTTCGTTGATACCTAGATGTTCTAAAATGAATTACACCCGACACCAGATAAAACTGGGCAGCATAAGCACTTCTGAAACAGAGCTTAAGGACATCCTTAAGGCGTGGATTGCAATTTCAGTTGCGTTTGCAGTTGTTTTAAGCAGTTCAGTCATTTCTTCTGCTTTCTACACAAAATTTGTGATTGCATCCCTGACTGTCGGCTTGGGCTTTCTTTTGCACGAGCTGGGGCATAAGATTGCAGCGCAAAGATACGGCTGCTTTGCCGAGTTCAGGTCATTTGACAGTATGCTGATCCTTGCCATAGCAATGTCCTTTTTCGGATTTATATTTGCAGCTCCTGGCGCTGTGATGATATCAGGACGCATGAGCAGGAGAAAAAATGGAGTGATTTCTGCAGCCGGGCCTGCCATAAACCTTGTTTTGGCTTTGTTTTTTTTAGCGCTGATTTTTGCGCAATTGCCAAAAATGTTTAAAGAAGCCGCTTATTACGGGTTTTTGATAAATTCCTGGCTTGCGCTGTTCAACATGATACCTTTTTGGCTTTTCGATGGCCAGAAGATACTGAAGTGGAGCAAGCTTGCTTACGCTTCTATCGTTGCTGTTGCACTTGCATTCATGCTGATTCAAAATTTCATAATGCTGCCTGCCTGAACATGAAAAGCCACAAAATGTGCCCAAACTGCGGCAGGAATCTGACAGAAGATGAGATGTATTGTTATTTTTGCGAGGCGGATTTGCAGGAATCGGAGGGAAAAAGCAAAAAGCATCCGGGCAAAAAGCAGAAATAAAAATTGCATAATCAGCAATTTAAGTGAAAATCCAGATTTTTAGAAATAATTCAAAAAATTTTCCAAAAATTTTCTTAAAATTTTTATCGTCGAGAAATCCAGCTTTTGGATTTTTTTGTTTTTAAAACCTGAAAAATTACACCTTTTTTTCCGAAAACTGCCGTCGGAAAACACAAAAAAAGAAAAGATTTAAATACTACCTTTATAATTAATTTTTAATTCAAAAGAGGACATTCAAACCGTGAATAAAAAATGAGCGAATTTGGATTGCACGTTACTATTGATGGTTCAGGGTGCAACAAACGAAAGCTTGCTTCTGTAACATTGGTTTATGACATCTTAAACAAGCTCCCTGACAGAATTGGCATGACAAAGATGACCTTGCCTTATGTTGTCAAATGGCTTGACAAATTTGCGCATGGCACAGAAGGGATTTCCGGCTTTGTCATGATTGCAGAGAGCCATATAAGCATTCACACCTTCCCTGACCAGGATTATGTATTCATGGACATCTTTTCCTGCAGGGAATTTGACGCAGAGAGGGCAGCTGAATACCTGACCGAGGCTTTTGAGGCAAAAAAATACCACAAAAATGTGCTTAAAAGGGGAATAGACTTCCCCAGAAAGTTGATTTTAAGCCAAATCAGGTAGTTTTTCTTTTTTCAAAGGAGAATATTCTTATAGGATGGAATAGCTCCCTTTTTCGTCATGGACTTTAAAATCTGCAAAAATATTGAAGAGTGCGAAGCGCTTTGGAAATCCTTCAGCAAAGATGAAAGGCTGTTTGACGTTTGGGATTACAGGATTTGCTTTTTTGATATGGATGGGCAGGAACTGCACTTTGTTGTTGGTTATGACAATGGCAAAGTTGAAGGGTTTATTCCATTGGTTTTTGTCAAGAGCAAAAGTCAATACATTTACCTAGGCGGCTGGTTTACAGCAGAGAAAAATTCATTTTATATGAAGGATAAAGCCAGGCTTGCACGGCTCCTGGAGCAGTGCCCGAATAATACCGTGCTGGAAGGCTTAGACCCTGCAGAAAGAAGGCATTATGATTTTCAGGATGATGAATATACGCATTATCTTGATTTATCCAAGTATAACCACAGCTTTGAAAGCTATTTAAGCTCGCTGGATAAAAAAAGACAGAAAAATTTGAGATGGGAGCTCAAAAATCTTCCGGAATATGGAATTTACTCCAACAGGATTGAGGATTTCAAAAGGCTTGAGGAGCTGAACATCAAGAGATATGAAGAGGATTCAAAATTCCATGATAAGGCAGTTTCCAGAGGCATGCTCAAATTTATCAAGCTGGCCCGCAAAAATGGGATTTTGGACATGATAAGCGTGGAAATCAATAACAAAGTGGAGGCAGTGGACATATGCGTTATTTTTAAAGGAAGATATTATGCCTTGATGGGCGCATCTAATTACCAGAAAATCCCGAATCTCGGAAAGCTCATGACAACCCTGGACATCAAAAGTGCAATAGCCAAAAAGGCAAGGTTCATAGAGTTTGGCGCCACAGCAGACCACTGGAAAAATATGTGGGGATTTGACAAGGACATGCTGTTAAAGTTTGTAAAGTGAATATCCCTATGAAAATTTATGAGGACATTCTGAAATCAAGGCAGAGGATTGTCAGTTCAATCAATGCCCATGGATTTTCCCCGGATCACAATTACTATAACTACCTGTACACGCAGAATGCCGACAAAAAATGCATTTTCTTGGATTTTGGCAAAGCAAGGGGCATACTTGCATTTTTCAGTAAAGAGAAGGGAATCTGGCGCGTGATAAACGGAGTTTTTGCCCCCCAGAATGAAAGGCTTGGCATCTTCATGGAGTTCCTTGACTGGGCATTCGAGGAAAATAAATCAGCAAAAGTTTTCGCTGAATTTGCAGAGGATTTCAAGTCAGAGCTCTTTAAAAAACTGAAGGCTTCCTATAAGATGAATGCAAGCTACTCGCTGTACTGGCCGGTTTACAATTTAGACAATCTTGATGAAAAGTTAAGCGGAAAGGAGTGGAAAAAGCTCCGCAATATAAGGAACAGGTTCGTCAACAGCTACAGGATTGAGGTAAAAAACCCTAAAAAAGTGGATAAAAAGGCTCTGATAAAAGTTCTTTTATCATGGACAAAGAAAAGATACCCCAGGGACAGGGCAAACTTCAGTTATTATTCAAACATAATACAGAACAAATTTGAGGGACTGGATGCATTGAGGGCAATTTCTTTGGATGGGGAAGTATGCTCCTTTTCCGGTGGCTGGATGGTGCCGAACAGCAGTGATTTCTATTACGCGATTGGAATTTTCAATTACAGGCACAAATATCTTGGCGATTTCATCAATTTGGATGATTTGCTGCACTTGAAGAAGCTTGGCTTTAAACAGATTGAACTTGGGGGTTCTGACCAGGCAACGATTTTATTCAAAAAGAAATTCAACCCGATAAAAATCTACAAAACAACCTTCTTTTCAATTTGCCCAAAATAATTTTTTGCTTTGAGTTTTTAATAGAAAGAAAAATTTAAAAAGAAATTGCCTTTCAATTTTAATATAAGATTGCATGGAAAAAATGGGAAGTGTTTTAATCATAGGTGCGGGCGGTGTAGGCAATGTAGTAGCGCAAAAATGCGCCCGGATTCCAGATGTTTTCTCTAAAATCGTGCTCGCCAGCAGGAACATTGAAAAGTGCAGGAAGATACAGCAGGACGTGCAGGAAAAAACAGGAAGGGTTATTGGCGTTGCCCAGGTGGATGCTGATGAAGTGGCGCAAACAGCAGCGCTGATTGAAAAGATCAAACCGGATGTTGTCATCAATGTGGCATTGCCGTACCAGGATTTGTCAATAATGGACGCGTGCCTGGAAACAGGAACTCATTATGTTGATACAGCCAATTACGAGCCCATGGATGTCCCAAAGTTCGAGTACAAATGGCAGTGGGCGTATCATGGCAGGTTTAAGGACAGGGGCATTATGGCGTTGCTGGGCTGCGGATTTGATCCAGGCGTATCAAATGTTTTTTGCGCCTACGCCCAAAAAAAGCTCTATGACCAAATAGACACCATTGACATTCTCGACTGCAATGCCGGCTCACATGGGCATCCTTTTGCAACTAACTTTAATCCCGAGATTAATATAAGGGAGATAACCCAAAATGGCAGGTACTGGGAAAAAGGAAAATGGATAGAAACAAAGCCATTGGAGTTAAGCATTGATTTCAGCTACCCTGAAGTTGGCGCAAAGAAAAGCTATCTGCTTTTCCACGAGGAGCTTGAGTCATTGGTTAGCAATATCAAAGGCCTCGAAAGAATAAGATTTTGGATGACTTTCTCTGAAAATTACCTCACCCACCTCAAAGTTTTGCAGAATATCGGCATGACGAGGATAGATGAAGTGGACTTTGAAGGCAGGAAAATTGTTCCTCTGAAATTTCTCAAGGCATTGCTTCCAGACCCGGGCTCTTTGGGTGAAAATTACACAGGAAAAACCGTGATAGGATGCGTATTTGACGGCGTAAAGAACGGCAAGCGAAAAAAGATTTACATCTACAATGTATGCGACCACGCAGAATGCTATAAGGAAGTCAAATCCCAGGCTGTTTCCTACACAGCAGGCGTTCCGCCTGTTATCGGCGCAATGCTGATGATCAAGGGCATTTGGAAGGGGCAAGGGGTGTTCAATGTTGAGCAGCTTGACCCTGAGCCTTTTATGGAGATGCTTAACAAGCACGGTTTACCATGGAAGCAAACAGATTTCCAGAGTTCGATATTGGAGAAGTAAAAACACCGTCTTTTGTAATAGATGAAGGTTTGTTAGAGGAAAATCTTAAGGTTCTTTGGAATGTCAAACAGCTTTCCGGAGCAAAGATATTGCTTGCATTAAAAGCATATTCTGCATTCAGCACATTTCCCCTGATTAGAAGATATCTGGACGGGGTATGCGCCAGCTCTCTGCACGAGGCAAGGCTGGGGCATGAAGAATTCGGAAAAGAAGTGGTGGTTGCAGCACCTGCGTACACAGAACACGACATTAAAGAATTGCTCAAGTATTCAACTTCCATAATATTCAACTCATTTAATCAATTTAAAAAATACAAAAAAACAGTTCTTGGGCACGGGATTGAGTGCGGCATAAGGATAAATCCGGAATATTCAGAAGCGCCAGTTCCTTTGTACAATCCATGCGCGCCAAACTCACGATTGGGGGTAACCATAAAAAATTTTGAGGAAGACTCTCTTGAAGGAATAAGCGGGCTTCATTTCCATGCATTATGCGAAAAAGGTGCAGATGCGCTGGAGCGTGTTTTGAAAGCTGCAGAGGAAAAATTTGGCAAGTACTTCAGCAGAATGAAATGGATTAACTTTGGCGGCGGGCACCATATAACAAAAGAAGGGTATGACATAAAACTATTGTGCCGTCTCATCAAATCTTTTAAAAATAAGTATGGAGTTAATGTTTACCTTGAGCCAGGCGAAGCAGTTGCGCTGGATGCGGGCTTTTTGGTTGCATCGGTTGTTGACATCGTTCACAACGGAATGGATATAGCAATCCTGGACACTTCTGCAGAAACCCACATGCCGGATGTTTTGAGCATGCCATATACACCAGAGATTATAGGAGCTAAGATTGCTTCCAATCGCACTAAAGAGGATAAAAAAAAATTTCCATATGTATACAGACTTGGAGGCCTTACCTGCCTTGCCGGCGACGTAATAGGGGATTACGCGTTTCCCGAAAAGCTTAGGATCGGCTCTAAGATAGTATTTACCGACATGGCAATTTACAGCATGGTCAAGGCAACAACCTTTAACGGAGTCAATCTTCCGTCAATTGCACTCTACAGGCCAAAAATCGGTAAGATAAAAATTGTAAGGAAATTTGGCTATGAAGATTTTAAAAATAGATTATCCTGATAATAAACTATTTAAAAGCATCAAAAATACCATAATTTATGGTTGAGAAACTATTATCGAGAAATATCCAAAAAGCCGACGTTCTGCTGCTCGGCATTGAGTACGATAAAACTTCTTCATTTGGCAAAGGCGCTGGAAAAGGCCCTGAGGCGATTTTAAGGTGCTTTGACACGCAGCTGGAGCTTTATGAAAGATTCACAAAATGGAGCCCGGCAAGACACCTGCAAATTTCAAGCGCCATCCTGTCCGATATAAAAAACAAAACACCGGAATTAATGGTAAAGGAAGTGAGCTCTGAAATCATGAAAAAGATAGAAGAGCGCAAGTTTGTAATTGCCTTGGGAGGGGAGCACTCAATAAGCATAGGGATTTTTGACGCATGGTCAAAAACAAGCGTGGCAAATCAAATAACTATAATGCAGATTGATGCCCATATGGACCTGAGGGAAGATGATTCAGATTACAGCTTAAATCCAAGCAAATTTGCGCATTCCTGTGTCATGAAGCGAGCTTTGGACATGGGCTTTAAGGTTGTGCAGGTAGGGATAAGGGCGTATGCTGATTTCGAACTCGAGACAGCCAAGGAAAATAATTTGAGTATATTCGAATGGCCATGCGACGAGAACAAGGAGATGATTGACAAGATTGTCAATGCAATAAAGACGCAAAGCGTTTACATAACATTGGATACTGATGGAATCGACCCTGCGCACATGCCTGCAACAGGAACCCCGGTTCAAGGCGGCTTAAGCTGGAATTTTATCTTTGGCCTCTTAAATGAAGTTTTTATCAGAAAAAATGTTGTTGGCGCAGACATTGTTGAGGTTGCGCCGAGGGAAAACGACCAATTGACGGAATTTGGAGCGGCACAGCTCTGCTACTATATGATTGCTCTAAAATTTAAGAATAAATAAATAATAAATAGTATTTTCTTTTTTATCCTTAGTAAATCACTTTGGCTTCTGCCTTCAGCGGCTTTAACAAGCCAGCGTCCTGCCTTAAGATTTCTGCCAAATCTGTTTTCTCCCATGTGAAATCATGCTCTTCTCTTCCAAAATGCCCGTATGCTGCCGTTTTCCTGTAGATAGGCCTGCGCAAGTCCAGATGCTCGATTATCCATTTCGGGGTTAGCTTGAAGTGCTTCTTGACCAATTCGACAATCTTTGCCTCCGGAATCTTATTGGTGCCAAATGTCTCAACATTTATTGATGTTGGCTGAGGCACTCCAATGGCATATGACAGCTGCACTTCGCACTTGTCAGCCAAGCCTGCTGCAACTATGTTTTTTGCAACGTACCTTGCAGCATAAGCGCCGCTCCTGTCGACTTTTGACGGGTCTTTTCCAGAAAATGCTCCTCCGCCATGCCTTCCAACTCCGCCATAAGTGTCAGCGATTATTTTTCTTCCTGTAACTCCAGAATCGCCTTCTGGGCCTCCAATCACAAACTTACCGGTTGCATTAATGTAAATCTTTGTGTCTTCATCAAGCCACTTGCCGCACACATATTCTATGACATTCTTCTTTATTTCCTCTCTTAAATCATCCTCGCTTATCTTCTCCAAATGCTGCTGCGCAATAACAACAGCGCTTAATCTTTTTGGAACATTGTCATGGTATTCAACGCTTACCTGGCTTTTGCCGTCAGGCCCGAGGTCTGAAATTATCCCCTTTTTCCTTACCTCTGCAAGCCTCATGGTTAGCTTGTGAGCAAGGGTTATTGGCAAAGGCATCAATTCAGGAGTTTCATTGCATGCAAATCCATACATCATTCCCTGGTCGCCAGCGCCTTCCTTGTCAACGCCTTGTGCAATGTCAGGGCTCTGCCCATGCACGCTTACCAAAACGCCAGCATCTTCGCAATCAATGCCGTACTGCGGATTTGTGTAGCCTATCTCTCTTAAAGTCCTTCTCACAATGCCCTGTATGTCTGCATAGCCATGCGTTGTTATTTCCCCTGCAACAACAACTAAGCCAGTTGTAGTCAGGCACTCAACTGCAACCATCGAATAAGAGTCCTGCGCATACAGCGAGTCAAGAATTGAATCGCTTATCTGGTCGCATATTTTGTCAGGGTGACCTTCTGTAACGCTCTCGCTTGTGACATATGTTATATTTCCCATTTTACCACCTCAGCTTTGATGAATAACCCATTATTTGCATTACTTGTCGGGAGTTTTTAAATAACTTTGTGAAAGAAATATTCCAAAAGGAATAATTTTAAATATAGATTAATAATACAATTTGGATATATAAGCAAATATTTAAACTTTTCAATTCGTGCTTCGCACAAATTTTAGTGCTCGCTGGCACCCTACCCAGCTCGCCTATGCATTGTTATAATGTATGCGAGGCGGTTAATGCCGCCGAGAGTAAAATTCGCGAAGCGTATTTAATGTTTTTATCATTATTCAAAGAAAATACACAATAAAATGACCTATGAACTGGAAGAAGTCAAAAAAATCAGGAAGAAGCTTGGAATGACCCAGACAGAGCTGGCCAATCGCGCAGGAGTCTCCCAATCCCTTATTGCCAAGATTGAAAGCGGAAGGATTGACCCTACATACACAAAAACAAGGAAGATATTTGCTGCTTTGAGCGAGCTGGAGAAAAAGGAAGAGATAAAGGCAGAGCAGCTTATGACCGGCAGGATATTAAGCATATCGCCAAGCGCCTCAATCAAGGAAGCAATAGCCAGAATGAAAAAATTCCAGATTTCACAGTTGCCTGTCATAGAAAACCACAAGTCAATTGGCCTTGTATCGGAATCAACAATACTTGATGCCTTGCTCAACTCAAAAGGCAGGCAAGTCAAAGATGTTATGCAGGAATCCCCGCCAATAGTGTCAAAAACAACTTCAATCCAGGTCATTTCAAACCTGCTCAAGCACTATCCAATGGTCTTGGTTTCAGAAGAAGGCAGCTTGGTCGGATTGGTCACAAAGTCTGATTTGCTGGGGAAGCTGTATAAGGGGTAGGCATATCCGAATTGACTCTTTTGTTAGTTAAAACATAAATTCCTCCGTTTTCTTCTTTCCAACCATCTCTTTTTGCTGCTTTTCCGTTTTGGGCCCCTAACCCATCTAAAATTGGTTTTATAAAATGGTAATATGTTAAATAATTCTCAGTATTTCTGCCTCCATTTTGCACAGTAAGATAGTCTGCACCACCCTCAGAAATTGTTTTATATATTTCACCCATTCCACGATTTACATACACTCCACCATTCTGAAAATTAATCCATCTAGGGTTTACTTCTCTAATTATTTTGTCTATTACTACGTGTGCTAATTCGTGCTTTAATGTAGATCGTCTTTCTGTCAGAGAAGAATCGTACAAGCCTTTCGCATTCAAGGCTATTGTATGGTCGTTAATTACCCTTCCAGCTACACGTGGAGGCAATGATTGAAAAGTTAATTCAATTTCTTTTTCAAAGGGACCATATCCTCTTTCAAACTCGCCAGCATAAGCAACAAATTCTGCGTTTACTTCCTGATCTATCCTTTGACGTGCATAGTTTTTTAGGGTTTCCAATCCATGATGGGCGCTAAATAACCCTAAAGCTATTGCGATACTTGCTAAAGTTGTGTTAATTGTATTTCTCATGAGTATTCTATTTGATTATGAGTATTTAAACCTATCTATTTTTACTATTTATTAGTAGTCATATCTTGCTTTTTCTCAAACCCCTCAACTTCCCAAACTTATAAACCTTATCCTCAACAATAAAAACATCAAAATTATCCAAATCTTGCTGCAGAAAAGGACTCAATATCTTGTCTCTCAGTATATCTGTGCCTTCAACTATTGAATTAAAGGACGGAAGGACTATTAAGTTTTTGCCCTTGTACTTGCCCTTTAGGAAGCACTTGTACTGCTCGACTCTAGGCCCTTCCTTAAGCGAAACTGCAGGATGCTCATGCCCTATTATAATAGTAGAAGCCTCTTTTAACGGTTCTTTATTCGGGATTCTATTGCCATGGACAATTAATATTTTGTTTTTTGATTGTTTTTTTGTTTTTTTCAATATTGATGTTTTTTCGTTATTGTGTTTATCCATTATTGGTTCAACAATATAATTCTCCACAACCTTGACATTCCTTTTCTTAGCTATTGGACCTAATATTGTATCATGATTGCCTTTAATCAGGACTATCTCATTGCAGTGCTTTGCCAGCAAATCGAGAAATTTAAGCGTGTTTCTCCATTCCTGCTCGGATATAGTGCCGAATTCGTGCTTTAGGTCGCCATTAACAATGATTTTTTCAATTCTTTTATCTCGTAGTATACTAAAAATATTTTCCATTCTTTTTACCATCTCCTCGAACTGCAGCCTTGGCACAAGCACTCCCTGCTTGTTCAGCGCTTCCTCATATCCTATATGGACATCAGCTATGACTAATGCAGAATCAAAGTATAAGGCAAGGTCCACGATTTCTTTGTTTGGCAGTATCTCCATGCCCTGCAGAAATGCTTCTTACTATAAATAGTTTAAGAAAAGAAAAATAAAAAAGAAAAAGATTTTAGGCTGCGCCTTTTGCCAGCTCCCAAACATCCTTCAATCCAACAATGACGCTTGCCGGAATAACGAATGCCAAGATGCTGTTAAAGATGCCGCTTAAGTATTGCCCTATAAGCTGGACATTCTGCCACTTGTCAATCTGGGCACTTCCTGCATAGGCAACTAATACCAAAGCAACTGTAACCCACAGAAACTCCTTGGTTTCCTTTCCTGACACATTCAGGAATCCCACTACCAGGCCCAGCACAACCAGCAATGACCACAGCCATGCTGTTGCTGTTCCCAGCCTTGGGGCTGCCAAACCAAGCACTACAGCTACAATCACTCCAATTATAAAGGAGTAATTCCCAATCTGCTTTTCCATTTAGTTTCACCTCCAAAGTGAATATAAGGTTGGATAGGAAGCTTGCTTCCATAACCTCCTAAATGCCATAAGACACTTAGAATATATACTCCTGAGACTATCACTATTTAAACCTTTCGGAAGTTAAAGACCTTCCAAAGCCCGAAACTGAGAAAGTCAAAGATTTTCCAGGAAACAAAGTTTTTTGATGATTTCGGTAAACAAAGCAAAAATTTTAAATACAAGTTCACTATCAACATTCAAAAGGGCTTTGCAGCCCAAAAAAGATAAGGAGGTGGATTATTAAAAATGGCAGAAGGAAGAAAAATGGGAGAGTGGGCTTTCATTGTAGGTGTTCTAATTGCTATTGTTGTTAGCCTATTTAGTGTCAGCGATGCAGTGGCAGGCTGGCTAGTATTATTGCTGGTGGTATTAGGTTTGATTGTAGGCCTTTTGAACGTGACTGAGAAAGAGACTACACCATTCCTCATAGCTGCAGCAGCTTTGCTGATAACAGGAACTGCTGGAGGAAGCCTTGCAATAATCCCGGTAATTGGGGGCTATCTGCAGGACATTGTCCAGAACATAGCGGTTTTTGTGGCACCAGCTGCCATAGTTGTGGCATTGAAAGCCATACAGTCATTGGCAAAGGACTAAGCTTTTTCTTTTATTTTTATTTTTGATTTGACAATGGAAAATGCCCTGTATATGAATGACTCTTATTTGAAAGAGTTTGAAGCTGTTGTTGAGAGTGTAACGGATGACAAATATGTTGTTCTGGACAAGACAGCATTTTATCCAAGTGGAGGAGGACAGCCTCACGATACAGGCGTGCTTATCTGCAATAATGAAGAATATCCTGTTGTTTATGCCGGAAAGTTCTCTGGGAAAATAAGCCATGAGGTTTCCAAGCCTGGCTTGAAAGTTGGCGACAAGGTTATTGGAAGGATTAACTGGGACAGGAGGTATAAGTTCATGAGAATGCATACTGCTGCACATATTCTTATTTCAATCTTTAACAAAGAGTCAAATGTCCTGATAACAGGCAACCAGATTGATGAAGACAAGACACGAATGGACTTCAGCATGGAAAACTTTGACAGGGAGAAGATGGTTAAATATATACAAACTGCCAATGAAATCATCAAGCAGGACCTGCCAGTCAAAATGTATTACCTGCCAAGGGAAGAGGCTATGAAGGTTCCCGGCATGGTCAAGTTAGCTGGCGCATTGCCTCCTGATGTTTCTACGCTGAGGATTGTAGAGATTCCAGGCGTTGATGTGCAAGCTGATGGTGGCACTCATGTCAAAAGCCTTGCTGAAATCGGCACAATAGAATTCTTGGGAGCAGAAAATAAGGGAAAGGACAGGAAAAGGGTTTATTATACTGTGAAATAATTCTTTACATTGTAGTAGTAACAAAATAGAAAGATTTATAAAGGGAAATTCTAATTGATTTAATGGGTGGTTAATCAGAATGCTCAACCAATCAATCCAAATACTGGAGCAAATGCAGTATCCAACAGGGCTTTTTGCAGCCAGCAGGATAAATGTTAAAACTGGCTACAATCTAGCTTGGATAAGAGATAATGTATATGCTGCAATCGGTTTGGAAGCTGCACAGAAATACAGCAGTGCAAAGAGGGCTTTAAGGGCTTTGCTGGACATTCTTCTAAAGCACGAATACAAGATAGACTGGGCAATAAAAGAAAAGCCAAAATACCATTACCAATATATTCATGCAAGATATGACCCAGTCACAATGGAAGAGATATGGCAGCAGTGGGGCAACAAGCAGAATGATGCAATTGGCGCTTTGTTGTTTAAAATAGGCGATTTAGAGGAGAAAGGAATCAAGATTATAAGAGATGG
>JACPMS010000008.1 GCA_016185875.1 Candidatus Woesearchaeota archaeon
CTTCTTCTGGCAGAGCTCTATGATTGTTTCAGGTACAGAAGTCCCGTTAATTGCTATGGAATTCTTGAAGCCGTTCTTTAGCAAATTCAATACATCTGCTCTGCCCTCAACAACTATGATTTCATCGCTTTCATCTATTGCAGGACCTGCAGGCAGCCTGTCTTTTCCATATTCAACAATTTCCATTACCCTGACAGAAGCAGCCACTTCATCTGCAAGCTCCCGAGAGTCAGGCATTGTTTGCTCTATCATTTTCTTGAGCAGCTCCTTTGCCCTCTCAACAACCATGCTTCTCTTGCTTACCCTTACATCCTCTATATTTACAACCTCTATCTTGGCATTGCAAGGCCCAATTCTTTGGATAATTTCCAAAGCCGCTGCAACTATGGATGTTTCAGCTTTGTCCAGAGAAGACGGAATGATGATCGTGCCTTTTGTCTTGCCTGTTCTGGTCTCTGTATTCACTTCAATTCTTCCAATCCTGCCTGATTTTTGAAGCTCTCTTAATTCAAGGTCAGCCCCCAAAAGCCCTTCTGTCTGCCCAAAAATTGCCCCAATCACATCAGGCCTGTCAACTATTCCTTCAATTTCTATGGCTGTGTGAATTATATATTTTGCCGCTACCGGGCTTATTTTACCCATTTTAACCAACCTCCGCGTTTAAGAAGAAGCTATCTACTCAATAAATTCATTAAGCAAATGAATTGGATTGATGAACATGACAGCTCCTTGCTTTGTAGCATTTAGAACAAGTTATCTTAAATTAAATCTACACCTTTATTTACACCAAATCTGAATTAATAATAATGAATGATGATGATAAGCTTGTTCTAATGCTTTTTAATCATTAATTTGTAGCCCGTAACACTAACCCCAAAGCTCATTGCTTGAATTTATCGTGAGCTCCATTTGGTACTCTCGTGACGGGCATCACTTAGAAAGACAAGGAAGTATATAAATGTTTAGTTTGATATAAAAAACCCCAGCAAAGCCTCTTGCGAGACCCTGCTAGGGAAAAAGAGGTGATATTAAAACCAGCCCACAAAAACTGGATGGAGAAGTTTATATGTTACTACTATATAATAGAACTAGTATATAAATCTTTCGGTGTTTTAACCATTATAGAGTGGTATAAGCATATAAGGATACTCTTAAATACTGGATTTTATTTTGCCTAAGCATGTCAAAAAAATCAAAGCCAAAAGAAGAATTCAAAACCTGGGGAGATGTTTTTGACCAATTCACGCAAAGAACTGTATACAAGCTCATGACTCAAGGCCATTTTGAAGGCTTGGAAAGCCCAATCTCTATTGGAAAGGAAAGCAATGTTTTCTCTGCTTTAAGGAAAGACGCCACAAGGGTAATGGTCAAGATTTACCGCTTGGAAACATGCGATTTCAACAGGATGTATGACTACATAAAAGATGATCCAAGATTTTTGCACATAAAAAAGGGAAAAAGAAACATCATATTTTCATGGGTGCAGAGGGAATATAGAAACCTGATGAAGGCAAGAGAGGCAAATGTAAGCGTTCCAACGCCTTTGGCTTTTTCTAAGCATGTTTTGGTGCTGGAATTCGTTGGAGATGATGGAATCATCGCTCCTAAGCTGAAAGATTCAACTCCAAAAAACCCAAATGAATTCCTTAAAAAAATAATAGCGAATATGGGAAGATTGCACAAAGCTGGGCTGGTTCACGCTGATTTGTCAGCCTTCAACATCCTAAACCACAATGAAAGCCCTGTTTTTATTGATTTTTCCCAGTGCACGCCCTTGGAAAGCTCAAGAGCAAAGGAATATTTAGAAAGGGATATAAGGAACATATGCAATTTTTTCAAAAAAATCGGATTAAAGGTAAGTGAAACAAGAGTTAAGGAACAAATTACAGGAAAGTAAATTTTCATTAACAAAAATTCAATAAAAAAACAAATAAAACAATCAATATAAAAAAATCAAAATCAATAAACTTAAAAATCAATTATAATTTCAGCTGAACAAGATGGTAGAGTATTCTTATGAATTAAAGGTTCCAAGAAACAGGGTTGCTGTTATTATCGGAAAGAATGGCAGCGTCAAGAAAGAGCTAGAGGAAGCCACAAAAACAAAGCTCAGCATTGACTCGAAGGAAGGAGATGTTTTTGTCTCAGGCGAAGATGCTCTTGGCTTGTACACCGCAAGGGAGATAATAAAGGCGATAGGCAGGGGCTTTAACCCCGACATAGCAAGACTTTTGCTCAAGCCTGACTATATTTTTGAAGTTGTGGACTTAAGCGAGTTTGTCAAGTCAAAAGAGGCAATGCTGCGGTTAAAAGGCAGGGTTATTGGCAAGGACGGGAAGTCAAGAATGCTCATAGAGGAATTGACTGAATGCAATATATCAGTTTTTGGAAAGACGATAAGCGTAATTGGACTGCCTGAGTCTTCTGCCAATGCCAGGCAAGCCATTGAGTCCCTGCTTAGAGGCTCAACTCATGCAAATGTCTATAAATGGCTGGAAAAAAGAAGAAGAGACTTAAAAAGAAGGGCAATGATTGAGATGTGAGATGGCAAAGCAAGAATCAGAGCTAAAGGAACAGAAAGAAATGCCTATAGCATACGAATTGGCTAAAAAGCAAAAAGAGATCTCTGTAGCTGAATTCTTCACAAAGAACAGGCATTTGCTTGGCTTTGACAACAAAAGAAAAGCCTTGCTGATGGCTGTCAAGGAAGCTGTTGACAACTCGCTTGATGCTTGCGAGGAAGCAAGAGTGCTTCCAGAGATAAGCGTTGAAATCATTGAAATGTCAGAGTTCAAGTACAAGGTTGTTATTGAAGACAACGGCCCTGGCATAGTAAAAAAGCAAATTCCCAATATATTTGCAAAGCTGCTTTACGGCAGCAAGTTCCATACCTTAAAGCAGGCAAGAGGCCAGCAGGGAATTGGTATAAGCGCTGCTGTCTTATATGCCCAATTGACAACAGGTAGGCCTGTGAAGATAACATCAAGGGTTTCAAAAAAGGAGCCCGCATTCTATTATGAGTTGAACATTGACACTCAAAACAACAAGCCGGTAATTGCCAAAGAAGAGACAGTTGAATGGGCAAAAGAGCACGGCACAAAGGTCGAGATTGATTTGGAAGCAGAATATGTAAAAGGGAATCAATCTGTTGACGAATATTTGAAGCAAACTGCGGTTATAAATCCGCATATCACGATTATCTATACAAACCCAAAATCAGAGCAGGTGATTTATGCAAGGGCAACTGACAAGCTGCCAGACGAGCCAAAGGAAATCAAGCCTCATCCCTATGGAGTGGAGCTTGGAATGCTTATGGACAAGCTCAGATGGACAGAATCAAGGACTTTGCAGAGTTTTTTGACATCAGAATTCTCAAGAGTTGGCCCAGGAACTGCAAAAGAAATCTGCGAGCATGCTGCTGTATTGCCGAACACAAAGCCCAGTTTGGTAAGCAGGGACATGGCTGAAAAACTGCTCCAGGGCATTCAAAAAACAAAGATAATTGCCCCTCCGACAGACTGCTTGAGCCCGATTGGAGAAGAGCTGCTTGAAAAAGGCTTAAGGAAGGAAATCAGGGCAGAATTTTACTGTGCAACCTCAAGACCACCATCTGTTTACAGGGGCAACCCCTTCATAATCGAGGCAGCCATAGCTTTTGGCGGAGAAATCCCAAAAGAGGAAAAATCAAATATTCTGAGATTTGCAAACAGGGTTCCACTGCTTTATCAGGAAGGCGCTTGTGCAATGGCAGAATCAATCGTGGAAACAAACTGGAAGCCATATGGGCTGCAGCAGAGCGCTGATTCAATACCGTTTGGGCCTGTCGTTATTGTTGTGCACATGGCATCTGTATGGGTTCCTTTCACAAGCGAGAGCAAGGAAGCAATTGCGCATTATCCTGAAATAATCAAGGACATAAAATTAGCGTTGCAGGAATGCGGCAGGCTTCTTGGCACTTACGTGAGGAAGAAATACCGGATTTCAGAGCAGTTGGAAAGAGCAAATATGTTTGAGATGTACATTCCGGAAGTTGCTGGCTCATTGTCTGTATTGGCAAAAGAAAAAAAAGAAAAAATACTGCAAGGCCTGCAGAAAATGCTTGTGAAGCCCGAGATAAAGAAAGAAATTACTGAAGAAGGGGATGCTGACGATAAATTATACAGAATGGAGTTTAAGAAAGAAAATGAAGAAGCAAGAGAAGAAGCCAGTTAAGGAACTGGAGGAATTTGGGAAGAAGCTTGTTTTGGACATTGAGAAAGGCAGAAATCCAACAATAGATTTTGCTTTAAGGTCATTGTCAAATGTTGTCTTTGACACAAAAACAAAAACACTCAGCTTGGGAGAGAAGCAGCAGCAGAGGGCTTTTTTCAATGTTAGTCATGCAAAAAAATTTTTACAGACTCTTGAAGTCGCTAAAGTAAGCAAAAATCTGCTTGATGCAGGAAAGCACGCAAGCTTAAGGGATGTTTTTTACATGGCTAAGAGGACAATTCCGCAGTCAAACATAAATATTGTTGATGACCAGGTTGAGAGCGACAAAGCATTGGAGGACTTGGAGCTGATAACCGACTGCTCAAGGGAGCAGCTTAACATTAATGCAAACAAAATGGGCAGCGTAGCAGGCAATGTAATAATAGAGGACGCTCGCGACACAATAAACTGGGCAAAGCTTGGTAGTGGAGGCTGGAGCATTCCTTCAAATGTTGAGGACATTGAGTTCAAAAGCATAAAAGCAAAGTATGTTATCTATATGGAGAAACAGGCTGTGTATATTGAATTTAAAAGCATAAAAGCAAAGTACGTTATCTATATGGAGAAACAGGCTGTGTGGGAAAGGCTGCATGAAGACAAGTTCTGGGAGAAGCAAAACTGCCTGATTGTAACATCGCAAGGCCAGACCACAAGAGGCATAAGGAGATTGCTGCAGCGCTTGTCGCAGGAGCATGACCTGCCTATTTATGTGCTTGCTGATTTTGATCCCTGGGGTTTCTACATTTACTCTGTTCTTAAATTTGGCTCAATAAACCTTGCTCATATGTCAGGCTCTATGACGCTGCAAAATGCCGGATTTCTTGGCATTACAGCTGATGACGTAACCAACTACGACCTTAAAAAGCACTTTATAAAATTCAAGGATGTTGATCTGACAAGGTTGAAGCAGATTGCCGATTATGAATGGTTTAATAAAAACAAAGCCTGGCAGCGCCAATTCAAAATGATGAAAGACTTCGGAGCAAAGCTTGAAATTCAGGCATTAAGCTCAAAAGGCATAACATTTATATCAGACAAGTACTTGCCTGAAAAGATAAAGAAAGCAGAGTTTTTGGACTAGAATGGAAGAAGAAAAAGCAGAAGATAAAAAAATAAAAAAAAGCGGTGTTCCGCTATGCTGTGTTGGCTGTGTTCGCTGGGAAAAATTCGGCAAGAACTGCTTCTATTACTGGGAAGGCAAAAAGCACTGCACGATGTGGGCTGGCTCCTGGGAAGAAGTTCCATTATAAATTCTTTAATAACTTCTATAAATAACTAATTTAAAACATATTCTTATGGGCTAGTAGCTCAGCTTGGAGAAAACTTGTTTTCGAGCAAATAGAGCGCCTGCCTTCTAAGCAGGAGGTCGGGGGTTCGAATCCTCCCTGGCCCGTTTATTTTCCATCGTTCCGCAGGATTTTATATCCTGCATTGCATGGTTTTGGTCAAGCTTTTTGCAAAAGGTTGTTCCAAATCGCAAAGTTTTTAAACACTTAATTCAAGGATGTGTAAATCTACCAAAAGGAGGTGCAACAATGGATACAGCATGTCATGACGGCTATTGTGGAAAATGCCATGGAGCCAAATGGATAGTATTAGGGCTTATTTTGGTTTTGGTAAGGTGGTACTACCCGCAATGGGACATCTGGGTTGTGCTTGGTGCCTTGATTTTGCTGAAGGGCATCATGAAATTGGCAATGCCATCGTGCAGCCACTGCCGGCCATCAATGATGAAAAAAGGCAAGTAATAAGCTTGCTTTTTACTTAAATTTTAAATTCCACAGAAGCTATGCCTCTGCAGGATAATTAAATTTTTATAGCGCAGATTTTTCTATGCCTATTTATGAGTGTAAAAAAAGTCTTAATCACAAAACAGGGCAAAAAATTCTATGCAAAAAACCTTGATGGGGATTTGCACACCCAATATGGATTTATTAAAAAAGAGGACTTAAAGAAAGCAAAAGAAGGAAGCCTGCTGAAATCAAATACAAGCAAGGAATTCTTTATATTCTCGCCATTTTTTATTGACTTGTACAGGAAAATAAAAAGGGATGCGCAAATAATCCCGTTGAAGGACATCGGTTTGATAATTGCAGAGGCTGGAATAAACAAAGAGAGCAAAGTGCTTGATGCTGGCTCCGGCTCTGGAGCATTGGCTTGCTTTCTTGCGTCAATTGCAAAGGAAGTTGCAACATACGAGATAAGGGAAGATTTTATTGAAATTGTAAAGTCAAACTTAGAATTTCTTGGATTAAAAAATGTGAAAATCAGAAATAAGGATATCTACAAGGAGATTGAGGATAAAAATATTGACGCCATAATCCTTGATGTGCCTGAACCATGGCTTGCAATTGAAAACTGCTCAAAGGCATTGAAGCCAGGCGGCTTTCTGGTTTCCTACAGCCCTTCTGTTCCGCAAGTCATTGATTTTGTCAATGCAGCCAGAAAAAATGAAAGCTTTGTTTATTTGAAAACAATTGAAATCATTGAGAGGGAGTGGGAAGTGGAGGAAAGAAGGGTCAGGCCAAAAAGCAAAGGAATAGGCCATTCAGGATTTTTGAGTTTTGCAAGGAAAGTGCAATAAAATGTTTTTCAAGCAAGTCAAAGTTGGGACAATGCAGAATTTCAGCTACGTTGTTGGAGATGAGAAAACTAAGGAATGCGCTGTTATTGATGCAGGATGGGAAATTGATAAATTGATTAATATTGCAGAGAAAGAACATCTGAAAATAAGCAAGATAATTTTAACACATTCGCATTATGATCACATTCAAAAAACTGACGAACTTGCCTCGAAAACAAATGCAGCTGTTTATTTTCATGAAGATGATTTCAATGAAATTAAAAAGACAATAAAAAATCCTAACATTAAAATCGTTAAATTAAAAAACAACGATGAAATCAAGGTCGGAAATATAAAAATAAAAATTATCCACACTCCGGGGCATTCCCCTGGAGCAATCTGCCTTCTTTTTGAGAATAAAATAATGACTGATCGGAAGAACTGATTTGGCCGGTGGAGATTCAATAAAACTGTTTGAAAGCTTGCAGAAATTGAAGAAATTAAGCGATGATGTTGAAGTATACCCCGGGCATGATTATGGAGATGTTCCGTTTTCAACGATTGGGGGAGAAAAAAAGACAAATCCGTATTTTAAATGCGGTACAAAAGAGCAGTTTTTGAACTTGTTGGGATTGTTTTAATCAAAAAAACATGCTGTACATAAGCTCGTCTCTTCCTTTATAGTAATGATCTTTCAATGTAGCCTCATGCTTAAACCCAAGCTTTTCATAGAACTTGTGGGCTCTTATGTTGTTAGTATGCGTCAATAAATATAATTTCCTTAGCTTTGACTTGTTTTTTTTGTAAGATTGCTTTGCATCTTTCACTAATGCGTCAAATAATTTATGTGCAACTCCTTTTCCCCTGTACTCTGGGAGTACAGCAATCCTATCCAGTTCACACAATTGATGTCTTGGTAGTCCATGCATTATCCATGTTACAATACCAATTATTTTTCCTTTTTCTTCTGCAACAACGTAATTGTGATTTTTTTTTATTTCATTCTTAAATGTGTCAATGCCTTCTTTCAAGTCCTTGATATTATAGCTTTGAACAAGAACATTGGCAATGCCTTTTGCATCTTTGCTTGTTGCTGTGCGGATTTTCATGTTAACCACCATTAAATCCATCGCCTTACTTGGCTTTTGTAATTTAGATATTTCTTCCCAAAAATATTTTCCATTAACTTTTCTTCAAATGGAATAAATTTGAAGTTCATTATTAGGAAAAATATCAAAGGAGACAAAAAAGATAAAATATTCCTAAGATATATTGCTGCACCAAGAATGGCAATTGTAACCCCTGTATACATGGGATTTCTTGTGAATCTATAAGGCCCTTCCACCACCATGAAAGTTGGCTTCTGGCCTGGAATTATCGGGGTCTTGTTCTTCTTAAAGGCATAAAACCCACAGAAAGTCAATGATAGACCTGCTGCAAATACAAAAATCCCGATTTTATTGTACGGCTCTGCAATAAAGTTTAATTTGGGAAACAACTTTTTTACAAGCCATGACAAAAACAAAAGCAAAAACGCTATGTGCGGAGGCTTTACCCTTGCTTTTTTGGTTTTCTCCATAGTTAAAATTGAAAAATGATTAGAATATAAATTTTACTCCACCGTCACCGATTTGGCTAAATTTTTTGGAAGGTCTGGATTATGCCCAAGCTTGTCAGCAATATGGTAAGCCAATAATTGCAAAGGCACAACTGCCAAGATTGAGCTTAAGGTGTACAAAGTCTTTGGTATAAATATTATGTGCTTTGCCTTTTTTGTGATTTCCTTGTCGCCTTCTGTCGTAATCACAATTATAATCCCTCCCCTTGCCTTAACCTCCTCTATATTGCCAAGCACTTTCTTGTAAGTGTAAATATCATGCGGAGCAATGAAGACAACAGGCATGTTCTTGTCGATTAATGCAATCGGCCCGTGCTTCATCTCTGCTGCAGGGTAGCCTTCAGCATGTATGTAGCTTACTTCCTTTAACTTCAAAGCGCCTTCAAGGGCAATCGGGAAATTAACTCCCCTGCCTAAATATATGGAGTTTAATTTATGATGGTAAAGTTCAGCACATTTCAATATTTCATCATATTCATCAAGCACGGATTGCAGCTGAAGAGGTATTTTCCTTATCCCTTCAATCATGTCTTTGATTTGCTTTTCATTCAATGTTTTTCTGATTTTCGACAATAAAATTGTCAATAAATACAAAACTGCAAGCTGTGTTGTAAACGCCTTTGTTGACGCAACTCCGATTTCCGGGCCTGCTCTCGTATAAATCACGCCGTCAGATATTCTTGTTATTGACGAGCCCATTACATTGCATATGCTTAATGTCTTAACGCCATATTTTTTTGCCTCTTTTAACGCAGCTATTGTGTCGGCAGTTTCTCCTGACTGGGAAATTGCAATAACCAATGTGTTTTTATCCAATAATGGATGCCTGTACCTGAATTCAGAAGCGTACTCGACTTCTGTTGGAATTTTTGCAAGCTCTTCAAGCATAAACTCCCCAACCAAGGCAGCATGCCATGAAGTGCCGCATGCAACTATCACAATTCTGTCTATTTTTTTTAGGTAATCCTCTTTTAGACTGAATTCCTTCTCGAAGACGATATGGTTGTTTGCTATCCTCTCGTTCAATGTGTCGGCTATCGCATGGGGCTGCTCGAAAATCTCCTTGAGCATAAAATGCTTATAGCCTGATTTCTTGGCTGCTTCCGCATTCCAGCTTATTGTGTGTATTTTTTTCTTTTTTTCATTTCCATCCAAACCAAATATTTTAAGCTTATTCTTTGTGAGAACTGCGATTTCCTTATCATCTAAATAGATAACTTTGTTAGTATAGCTTAAAATTGAAGGCACGTCAGAAGCGATAAAGTTTTCATTTTTTCCAATCCCGACTATGAGAGGGCTTTCATTTCTTGCAGCTACAAGCTTTGAGGGCTCGTCTGCGTAAAGTATGCCTAATGCGTAGCTTCCTTCTATCTTGTTCAGTGCCGCTCTTGTTGCCTCCTCAATATTACTGCCCATTATATTTTCTTCTATCAGATGTGCTATAACCTCTGTGTCTGTTTGTGAGTAAAATTTGTGCCCTTTTCTTATCAATTCTTCCTTCAGCTCAGAATAATTTTCAATGATGCCGTTGTGCACAACGCTTATCTTATTCTTGCAGTCAACATGGGGATGTGCATTTTTTTCTGTTACCCCGCCATGTGTGCTCCACCTGCAGTGCCCGATTCCTATATTTCCATTAAGCTTTAAGAAATCAACCCTTTTGTGCACTTCCTCTAATTTGCCAACACCTTTCTTTATAGTAAATTTGCTGTTCTTGACAAAGCACATTCCAACAGAATCATAGCCCCTGTATTCCAGATTCGAGAGTCCATTGAATAGCTTTTCATTGACATTTGCATTTGATACAACTCCCACTATTCCGCACATTTTTTACCTTTAATAAATTAAGATGTCCTATTTAAAAAAGTGCATCCCAAAAGAGGAGAAAGGGACGCACTTGGAGATGTTTATAATGTAGGAATTAGTATAACATAGCTTGTTTATATATCTTATTAAAAAAATTGTAGTAGTATTATAAAACAAGTTATAATAGTATTAACGTCCTCTCATTAAATATGACTCTGCCTTATGCATATAATAACTAATAAGTGAATCTTGCCTTAAAAGTCTCCTGAATTGTCTCAAAACTCTCAGTTTTGAAAAAATAGAAGTTTTGCTCAATGCAGTACTCATTTCATCAAACGTATTCTTAACTTTCACAACAATATCAATATATGTCTGGTCTTTTATTCTACCCATCACCCTATCTTGATTTAATACTTCAAAAAATGCTTTGTAAATCTCTGTAGAACCAAATATATTACCAAATAAAAAGTATCGATAATCCTTATTCCCGATTATTTCTAAATTTTCTGTTACCTCACTTAATGATGTTGGCTTCAAGACGTAGGGAATTCCGCTCTTTAACCCTTCATAGATTAATTCAATTTCTATTCTTTCCTCAAAATCTGTCCTAGCTTCCGATGCAACTCTTGACCGAGTTGGACCGCTATAAACCAAACCACGAATAAATTCTGCTGGTTCTTTACTCATAGTCACAGGATACAATACAGTAACTTTTCTAGGTAATCCGCCCATGTTATCTTGTGTTAGAACATCTATCAAACTAAGTGTCTGCATATGATGAAAGAATTAATATAGTATTATAAACCTTTCACCAACCAAAACACATACAAACACTTAATTTATAACACCATTACAAAACTTTTTATAGTAGTTATTCTTTCTATGCAATATGTTCATAATAGACAAGCAAAAAAACGAAGTTTACTCGTTGCCAGCCAAGGAAATAAGCGTGCAGTACGCCAAATCTGTCAGCTCTGAGCTGGCTCAGAAAATCCTTAATTTGCTGGCAAAGGAAGTGATGTACCCAATAGACATTGCAAAAGCATTGAAAGTGCACGAGCAGAAAGTATATTACCACATAAGAAACCTTGAGAAAGCTGGCATCATAAAAGTTGCCAGGAAAGAAACCAAGCAGGGAGCAACAGCAAAATTCTATTCATTGGCAGAGCCTGCTTTTGTTATTAGATTCAAAAATTTTGAAACAACAAGCAAAATAGCCCAAATAAGAAATGAGTCGGAGTTTCTTGAGCCATTCATTAAAGATGGACAATTGGACGCTTTAATCATAGTTGGCTCGCCTGATCCGCATGGCCCTGACAAGGCAAGAAGCAGGGATGGCTACTATGGCATGGACTTGGCATTATTCTTAGGAACATTCCTTAATTATGTCCCGCAATTTAATGTCAAGCTTGATACAGAAGTAAGGGATGAAGACTTCAGCCATAATCTTATCCTTATTGGAGGTCCTGTTGTGAACAAGGTTGTGGAGACGGTGAATCCAAAACTGCCAATAAAATTTGAGAACGGCAACATCAAGTCAACAATATCAAATGAAACATATCCTCAGGACGAATGCGGCATAATAGTCAAGGCAAAAAGCCCTTTCAACAAAGACAAATGCATCCTGGTTGTTGCAGGCAAAAGAGAATAGGTTTTTTATTGTTTTGATTTTTTAAAATAATTTTTAGATTAATGTGGTGGGAAAGTGAGAAAAACATAGATAATAGTATTAAATTCACATTGATAAAAACATTCAATAAAGAAAATAATGAAAAATTTCAATCCGCTTCGCAAAAAATAGGCTCGTCGGCAAGTGCATTTGCAGTTTTCCCTGAAATCACAAGCTCACAGCACCTCCGACTCGCATTTATTGAATAAAATGGTAAAAAAAGAAATTCGCGTCATTGGAATTGACGATTCTCCGTTTAACAAATTCAACGATAAAAAAGTCCTTGTTGTTGGAGTTGTGATGAGAGGCGGCTCTTGGGTTGACGGGATTTTGTCAACAAAAGTCGATGTTGATGGAAGCGATTCAACAAAGAAACTGATTGGCATGATTAACAAGTGCAAGTTCAAGCCTCAATTGCAGT
>JACPMS010000030.1 GCA_016185875.1 Candidatus Woesearchaeota archaeon
ACTTATATATAAATCTTTTGGTTTTTTTGGCTTAAAAATCAAAAAATTAGCTCAAGAAATATGGGTCTGGCGAAAATCGATAGATTTATATAGTTAAACAGTTCTATAGTTAAACAGTTAAACTAATAGGTGATGTAAAATGACTGAAATAGAACTAGTAAAAATGTCCCCAAAAGGGCAGTTGGTTGTGCCTAAAGAAATAAGGGAAATTGAGGATTTCAAGCCAAGTGATAGATTTGTTCCTTTCCATGTCAAAGGCGGCATTTTATTTAAAAGAGTGAAAATGCCCAATATAAAAGCTGAGTTTGCATCTTTAGCCAAAGAAATAGAAAAACAATTCAGGAATGAAAAAATAGCTACAAAAGATGTAGATGAGGCAGTTAAATGGGCAAGAAAAGGATAATTCTTGATACAAATATTTTGATTTCTGCTTTGGGCTGGAAAGGAAATCCAAGAATAATTTTTGATAGGATTATAGCTGGAGATTTTGAGTTGATTTTATCTTACAAACAGCTTTATGAATTGTTGAGAGTTTTGAATTATCCAAAATTCAAATATCAAAATTCCACTTATGTTTCATAAGTGGTTTAAGTGTAACAAACACAGTGCATGGAATTTGGATATGCTCAAAAACTACCAGTCAATAAGTGGAATTTTGTAATGTCCAAAACCACGCTATGTTTATCGTAATGTAATTATGTCACCAGTCTATGATTGGTGGTTTTTGACATTTACAGATGAGCAGAAAGACAGGTTTTTATCAATCTTGTTGGATGTTGCTACTTTGGTTAAGACGAATTCTGAAGTAGATGTAATAAAAGAAGATCCTAGCGATAATATGATTTTAGAGCCTGCAAATGAAATGAAGATTGATTATATCATTTCTGGCAATGACCATTTGTTGAAAGTTAAAGAGTTCAAAGATGCTAAGATAGTTACAGCTAAAGAATTCTTGGATAGGACTAAATAATCATTTAATTAAGACGGAAAACTGCCCTCTTCTGTTTAGGATTTCAAATTTATTGAGTGTAATAACTTCTTCATCTCTTCAGCATTTTCATCATATCCTTCAAGCTTCTAGTATTGATAATATCATTCTTTGTAGCCCACCCTCTCCTTGCAGTCCCAATTCCAAGCTTGATGAAATGCAATTGGTCTGCGTTGTGGGCATCAGTGCTTATCACAAGCTTAACTCCAGCTTTTACAGCAGCCCTTGCATGCACATCCCTCAAATCCATTCTTTCAGGATAGGAATTGATTTCCATCATGGTTTTAGTTTCTTTTGCAGCATCAAAAACTGCATCCAGGTCTATTTCATAAGATTGGCGCATTGTTATTAACCTTCCAGTTGGATGTGCAATAATATCCACATTCTCATTTTCCATTGCCTTAATCATCCTTTTTGTTATTTTCTCCCTAGGATTTTTAAAGCCGGAATGAATAGATGCAACTACAACATCAAGCTGTTTCAAAACTTTGTCAGGCATATCTAAAGTTCCATCATCAGTTATGTTTACCTCAACGCCTTGCAATGTGGTTATTCCTTTCAACTTTTTATTCACTTTTTCAATCTCTTTTCTCTGCTCAAGAATCCTTTTTTCATCAAGAGCATGCGCTATTGCCAGTTTTCCTGTGTGGTCAGTAATGCAGATGTATTCATGCCCAAGCCTTTTTGCAGCAACAGCCATCTCTTCAATTGTGTTGCTGCCGTCGCTCCATCTTGTGTGCATCTTTGATGTCATTGTAGTCAATCAACTTTGGCAGCATATGGTGCTGCGCAAGCTCAATCTCGCCTTCATCTTCTCTCATTTCTGGCTCAATGTAATCCAGTCCAAGCTTCTTGTACACTTCTTCCTCTGTTTTGCCAGCAGCTAATTTGTTTGTTTTTTTGCTAAATAACCCGTATTCGCTTAACTTCAATCCCTTTTCAATCGCAATTTTTCTTAATTGTATATTGTGCTCCTTGCTGCCTGTGAAATAAAGCAAAGCAGCGCCAAAAATATTGTCATCAAGAACTCTTAAATCAACCTGCATGCCTTCTTTCAATCTTATAGATGATTTTGTAGGCCCTTTTGCCAGGACATCAGCAACATTCGGCATTTTTGTGAAGAAATCAACTGCCTTTCCAGCATTTCTTGATGTTGCAAGAATGTCAATGTCGCCAATTGTTTCCTTCATTCTTCTTGTTGAGCCTGCAACACTGACTCTTTTTACTTCCTTAAGCGTTTTCAGCATTCTCACAACTTCCTCTGCGCTTGCAAGCGCAAAACCCAAAGGCACTCTTTCGCTTGTTTTCCTTGCAAACTCTATGCTCTTCAGAATATTCTGCTCAACTGTCGGGCCTAAGCCCTTGATTTTTTGTATCCTGCCTTGCTTTGCTGCTTTCTCAAGGTTGGCAACATTTTTAACTTTTAGCTCATTGTAAAGCTTTAGAATTGTTTTTGGC
>JACPMS010000001.1 GCA_016185875.1 Candidatus Woesearchaeota archaeon
CTTCCAATCCATTAATTGTGATATCCCTTTCGTTGTTTAGTCCCAAACCGATGAAGTAGAGCGGCATTTCAATATAGAACTTTATTGAATTTTAAAATTATTGTTTTTTAGTGGAGAACTGCTAAAATCGAAATCTTTATAAAGCTGCGTATATATAAAGATAAAATTTAAGAAAGATTAAATATGAGTTTTTTTGGCGAAAAACTCAGTTAAAGCAGCTTTTTTGGCGAAAAGCGGCTTAAAATAAGCTTATCTTGGAAATTCTAGTTTTTTAGTACGAAAAAAACTATAAAACGATGTTAAATCAGCTTGTTGGCACAAACTAATTCTAAAAGGGTAGCTGTAGAAGAGCAATATAAAGTTTTCGGTATTCGGAAGTTTATATTGTACAATATAGATGAAAACCACATTGGCTAGGGAAAAGGGGGAAGATAAAAATGGATTTTTTAGCTGAAGGCACGCAAGACGCAAGTCTTGGATTAGTCGGACAGGCAAACATAAAAGTTATTGGAGTTGGCGGAGCTGGCAACAACATGGTTGGATGGCTCTACAAGAAAGGAATTAAAGGCGCTGAAATAGTAGCATGCAACACAGACAAACAGCATCTTTGCATAATTGATGCTGATCGCAAGTTCTTGATTGGAAAGGGAGTAACGCGAGGATTAGGCTGCGGTGGCTTTCCTGAAAAAGGAGCTGAAGCAGCAAAAGAGTCAATGAATGAACTAAAAGAAAGCCTTAAAGGAGCTGACATGACTTTTGTTTGCGCTGGCATGGGCGGCGGAACAGGGACAGGAGCTGCTCCAGTTGTGGCTCATCTTGCAAAAGACTTAGGAGCTATTGTAATAGGGTCTGTTACAATGCCTTTCAAAATTGAAAGAGCAAGGGTTAACAAGGCAGAGTTTGGACTGCAGCAGCTGAGGCAGGTTTCTGACACAGTCATTGTCATTGACAACAACAGGCTGGTCCAGATTGCAGGAAATTTGCCAATACAGCAGGCATTTGCTGTTGCAAATGAGCTGGTTGCAACAATGATAAAGGGGATTGTGGAAACAATTGCTGTTCCATCCCTTGTAAATTTGGACTATGCAGATGTAAAGGCAATAATGCAGAATGGAGGAGTTGCAGTTATTGGAGTTGGCTCATCTGATACAAATAACAGAGTGGAAGAGGCTGTGAAAGGAGCCTTGGCAAATCCATTGCTGGAAGTTGATTACAGAGGAGCAACAGGCGCATTGATTCATGTTGTTGGCGGCCCAGACATGACGCTTGATGACATCAACAAGGTTGGCGAACTGGTTACTGAATCGCTCGATGACGATGCAAATGTCATATGGGGCGCTAGAGTTGTTGACGACATGACAGGCAGAATTACAGTAATGACAATCATCACTGGCGTCAAAAGCCCGTGGGTGCTTGGCAAGGTTGATTATTCAAGGCCTTCAAAAGAAGCAGTTGTTGTTTCACAAGAGCTTGGAATTGAATTAGTGCACTAGCAAACAGGCAAAACTCATAATCACCCCTTTAGTCTTTGTGGTGAGATTGTTTCTTTGCCTTCATTAGAAAACCACCCCCAACGTTTTTAATATGAAGGCAAGCGGTGGCTCAGCAATGGGCCACATTTTTTTATTCGAATTAGAATTATCACTTAAAATTTTCAGAATATTAAAATCACTAAGAATTTGGAAAATATTACTTTTTCTTCAGCCTTTCCTTCACTTTCTCGACTAATTTCTTGCTGTGCTTCGTTATCATCCTGTGGGTTTCTGTTACGCCTTTCTTTATGTAAGGACTCCACATGCCCAAGCCAGTTTTTGGGCCTTCAATCCTGCCGAACCATTTTTCAAAGAACATGACATGCTCTATCCTCTGTTTTGGCGGCGGGCTTGGGGTTTCGTCAGCATAGCCTATTGTTATGATGCCCTGCACATTGACATGCTCCGGCAGGTTGCAAAGCCTTCTTATCTCTTCCTCGTCAAAAGCTCCAACCCAGCATGAGCCTAAGCCAAGAGAGTGGGCAGTCAACAGCATGTTTTCAATTGCAGCAGCAGCGCCTTGAATTGTGTAAAGCCTTACGCCTCTTGTGCCGTAATATCTCTCTGCTTTTTCAGGCTCGCCTGCAACAACAATATGGATAGGAGCGTCCTGCATCCAGTATTGCTGCACGCTAGCTTCTGCAATCGCCTTCCTCTTTGCCTCATTCTTGACAACAATAAACTTGCAGTTCATAATGTTTCCTGCAAAAGGAGCATACTTGCCTGCCTGAAGAATCTCTACAATATTGTCCCATGGAACTTGCTTGTCCTTGTATTTTCGCACGGACCTTCTCGTTCTTATGCAGTCAAAAACTTCCATAAACTATTTCCTGAATATTGTTATTTAAATAGTTAACTGAAATTGAATTACCTTAAAAATACCAACCAAACAAAATCCATTGTAAAATATTAAAAATTAAAATAAAATTCAAAAAACTTAATAAACAACCGAATATAATTATTCATTATGGAATACTCCAAACTGGTTGATATTTACGAGCAGTTAAACAAGACAACAAAAAGGCTTGAAAAAACACACATCATTTCAGAGTTCCTGAAAGATGTTAGTGTCGATGATATGGAAAATGTAATGCTTCTTCTTGAAGGCAGGGTTTTTCCAAATTATGACAGCAGGGAAATTGGAGTTGCTTCAAGGCTTATGCTGAAGTCATTAAGCGTTGCAACCGGCATAAGCGCTGACAAAATAGAGAATGAATGGAAAAAACAGGGTGATTTGGGATTAGTTGCTGAAGCGCTTGTCAAAACAAAAAAACAAGCAACATTGCATTCGGCAAAATTAAATGTAAAAAAGGTTTTTGACAATATAAGGAAATTGGCAGAGCTTGAGGGAGAAGGTACTGTCGAGAGAAAAACACAGCTTATTGCAGAGCTTCTGACATCTGCTAAGCCAGTTGAATCAAAATACATCGTCAAGACAATTCTTGGCGAAATGAGAATTGGAGTTGGAGAAGGCGCAATGAGAGACGCTATAGTATGGGCTTTCTTTTGGAACAAAATCGGCATAAAATATACAAAGGAAGGCAATGACATAGAAGTTGAAGACAGGGAAATATACAACAAATACCTTGATGCTGTCCAGCATGCTTATGATGTTACTAACGAATTTGCGCTTGTTGCAAAAGCTGCCAAATCAAAAGGCTTGGATGGCTTGGAAAACATGGGCATGCAAGTAGGCATTCCAATACAGGTAATGCTTGCCCTGAAATGCGATACAATTGAAGAGGCATTCGAAACAGTTGGAAAGCCGGCCGCTATAGAGTTTAAATATGATGGGTTTCGAATTCAGGGGCATAAAGACGAAAAGGGAAATATAAGATTGTTTACTAGAAGACTGGAAGATGTCACAAAACAATTTCCTGATGTTGTTGAGTTTGTGAAGAAAAACGTAAAAGGAAAAAGCTTCATTATAGATTCAGAAGCAGTCGGCTACAATAGGAAGACTGGAAAATATTTGCCGTTCCAGAGCATTTCCCAGAGAATAAAGAGAAAATACGACATAGACAAAATGTCCATTGATTTTCCTGTAGAGCTTAACGTTTTTGACATAATTTATTATGAAGGCAAGAATATAATTAATGAGGAATTTGAAAAAAGAAGAAAATTATTGGAGAAGGTGATAAGGCAGGAGCCCAAAAAAATCGTGCTTGCGAAAAACAAGATAGTCGCTGAGAAAAAGGATGTTGAGAAATTCTTCAAGGACGCTGTCAATGCAGGCAATGAGGGCTTGATGTTTAAATCCCTTAATGCTCCTTACAAGCCAGGAGCAAGAGTTGGATACATGATTAAGTTCAAGCACATTATGGAGACTCTTGATTTGGCAATTGTAGGGGCAGAATGGGGCGAAGGCAAAAGATCAAAATGGCTTTCAAGCTATGTTATCGCTTGCATTGATGAAAATGGCAATTTTCTGGAGGTTGGAAGGGCAAGCACTGGATTAAAGGAAAAAGAAGAGGAAGGCTTGAGCTTCATGGAAATGACAAGGTTGCTTAAGC
>JACPMS010000006.1 GCA_016185875.1 Candidatus Woesearchaeota archaeon
AAGTTTTTTGGACTTTAAGGTGTTAAGGATGGTTCGTACAGTGCCTTCCCCAAGCTCAAGCTTTCTTGAAAGTTCCTGCCTTCCTGTATTTTTATTAAACCTTAAAAAGCATCTTAGAATGTCGAGCTTTGTGAAATTTTGTATATTGCCAACCATAAGGAAAATGTTTTGAGCAATATTTATAAACTTTCTGCTAGTGCCTGAAATCAATCTTATGGATCAAGTTTGCTTGCTTTATTGATTTTTATCAGCTTTTTTTCGGTAATCCAAAAACAACCAAGGCAGCAAGCAATACTATAACAGAAACACCGCCCAATAACATTAAGTATAATACCGGCGAATCTAATATTGATACTTCTTCAGTCATTGTAATCAGCCCTTGAGGTGGGATTTTTGTTTCTTCTGCTGGCTGGATTACATTTATCGATGTTTCATTTCTTGTTTCCTGCGCAGGTTTTGCTTTAGCTGCGCCAGATGTGCAGTCTTCAACAGTCAAGTACAAAGTTTTCTGGTCGAATAATATAAAATTCTGCCAGTAAAGATTCACAGATATAGGATATGTTCCTGACTTGAAGAAAGAAGGCACTTCTATATTCAGGGTTTTTTTATGGGTTATCGGATAATCTGTGTCATCATCACTAAAAGCTCCCAGGAATATTCCCTTGTCATATGAATCAATGCCGAGGCTGCTGGACTTAAATTCAAGAGCAACTTCATTTTCCACACTTGAGCCTCCGTTTGCTATTTCTGCTGAAAGCTGCGCTTTTCTTTTGCAGTCCACTGTGCTGGGCTCTAATGAAGCATTTGTAAGCTTTATGTCGTGGCTCAGTTTCCTTATATCAAGCCTTGACGTGAGTTTTGATGCATATGCGGTGTCATTTTTGCCTGTTCCCTGGACTTCTATAAGAACATCATGCGGGCCTGTATCGATTTCATAAGGGACATAAAATTTGACATCTGCTTTTTCCTCCCGCCCGGCTTCCAGGACAAAACTCCTGCTCAGCTCCTTCCATTTTTTTCCGTGCCTGCCTTCAATTGTTATTTTTGCATCTATGTCCCTTAAATCCATATCCTTAAAAGTATTTTCAATTGTAAGCGTAAATGTCAGATTTGAGCCCGGAAACACGTCTATTTTTATGCTAGAGCCATTAATCAAAGGCACTGGAGCATTGTCCACCTTTGTTGTTTTTTGCTCTCGTTCCATCTGATAAACTGTCGAATAGTCATAATCTGCATGCGCATCAATTTTTGTTATTTCCAGCCCTTCAGCAAATGAAACTGCAGCTGTTAAAACTGCAAACAAAAGGGCAAAAATTATTATTTTCATGTTTTGTACTTATTATGTAGTAGTTATTTTATATATATAAAGGTTGTGTTTTTTGGCAATGGCTAATGACACGCCAGAGGGTTTAACTATTGTTACTATTACTAAATAGCGAAAAATTTAAATACCCAAGGCATTTAGCCTTCAAAAGGTGGTTAAAATTAAGATTAGGGTATTACTAAGCCTGATGGTATTTGTTATAGTTATAATGTTAAGCAATTTAGCTCATGCTTCTGGAGAAAATCTGCAAATTTCAAACGTTGATGTAAAAGTGAGCAGCAAAACCCTCAGGAACATGAGCAATGGCGAGACTATCTCTGAGGAAGCCAGGCCTGATTACCCGGTTGAATTTAGGGTTGAAGTTCGGAATAATTTTACAAGGGCGCAGGACTTTAGAATCAGGGATATAACAGTTAAAACGATTATTGAGGGCATAGACAATGGAGAAGATTTAGAGATAGAATCCGACAGATTTGACTTGAGGGCGGACACTGAAAAGAGATCATTTTTTGATTTTATAATCCCATTAGAGGTACGGGAAGATGCATATAATGTAATAATAACTGCAGAAGGCGAGGACGAAGATGGAACAAACGAGATGGCTGAAATGAGGCTAAAGCTTGAGGTAGATAAGGATAATGACATGCTAAAGTTTATCAAAACATCATTGATTCCAGCTGAAATTTCCTGCAACAGGAAAAATGTCCAGCTTGCTATAACTCTGCTAAACATTGGAAATCATGATGAGGATGGAGTGTCTCTCCAGATATCCAATGAGGAATTGGGGCTTGATATCAGGGATAAGATTGACACCCTGTTTGCCAGGCCAAATGAGCCTGAGAGCAGGTTTTCAAAAACATATTTGTTCAATGTGCCAGGCAACTTAGAGGCTGGCAACTACCCAATCACGCTAAGAGTATTATACAACGATGACCGCAATACAGCAGAAGGCACTGTAACATTAATTGTTAACAGCTGCGCAAAAGCAATTGCTGAATCTGCCAGGCCTGAAGAAGGTCCTGGCGTCGAAGTTATAACTCCTGCAGAGACTGGAAAAACTGCTGCGCAGCCTGAAATACCAGCTGGCACAGTGGTCACGCAGGAAAGCCCTTTGAAAAGAAACATCTTAGTCGTTGGGATTGTAATTGTGGCTGCTATAATTGCCGGGATAGTTTTAGTTGTTAGCTTGTTTAGGAGAAAAGGGTAAATTTTCATTTTCTTTTTTTTAATATTTTAGGTTGAATAACAATTAACTGCCGTGCATCATATAAAATCAAGTATAACCCCTTTAAAGTAGTTACATAATAGAAAGCTTTAAATAGGAATAATGAATACTTTAGAGCAGAATGCAGCAGGAAAAACAGTTTTTATTGGATTTGAGGAAATACTTCAGGCTGAATATTTATGAAGTCAAGGTTTGGACTGCTTTGCTGAGCAGGGGCATTGCTTCTGCAGGCGAGGTTGCTGATATTTCTGGAGTTCCAAGAAGCAGATGCTATGACGTTCTTGAATCATTGGAGAAGAAAGGCTTTATAGTGATGAAGATAGGCAAGCCTATAAAATACCTTGCTGTAAACCCTGAAGCGATTCTTGAAAGGGTAAAGAAAAACATCAGGGACGAAGCTGATGAGCTGGCAATGCAGATGGAGAGCATAAAGGAAACAGACGAATTCAAGGAGATTGAGCTGCTGCACAAGACAGGAGTTCAGCATGTTGACGTTTCATCAATATCAAAATCAATTGTCGGAAGAACAGGCATCAACAGGCACATAAAGGACATGATTTCAAAAGCAAAATCAAATGTTGCTGTTGTCTCAACCTCAGAGCATGCCGAGAGGAATATCAAGCTGTTGAAAGGGTTTAGCCAAAGTTTTGCAAAAAAGGGAATGAAGGTAAGGCTCTATGCACCTTCCATTAAGGCTATTGGCCAGAAGCTTCAGAACATAGAGCACGTAGAGCACAATGCCAGCACAAGCTTTGTAAGCGTTGACGGCAGGGAAATGGTCTTCATGGTTTCAAATGCAAATGTAGTTCCTGATTACGAAGTTGCAATCTGGATTAACAGCCCGTTCTTTGTGAATGCAGTGAATGTTCTTTTTGAAGAAAGTTTGAAGTGAAGAAATTTTGGATTTATATAGTGAAATTTATTATTTATTAATAATCCAAATTTAATTCAAAAATTAAAATTTATAAAACTCAACCGCAATGTTTAAATACTACCTCAATATCTACAACAATAAGAAATTCTTCAGGTTTTAAAATGAATAGTTCAGAGTTGAAAACAGGTACAACAACTATAGGAGTTGTATGCAAAGACGGCTTAGTGCTGGCTGCAGACAAGAGGGCGACATCCGGCTACTTGATTTCATACAAGAAGTTTGACAAGATAATAACAATAACAGACAGCATAGCTGTCACAGTTGCAGGCACTGTCTCTGATGTGCAGCTGCTGACAAAATACCTTAAAGCAGAGCTCAGGTTAAAGGACATAAGGACAGGCAGGGAAACAACTGTAAAGGAAGCTGCAAACCTGCTTGCAAACTTTGTTTACAACAACATAAGGAAGCTAAGCCTGATACCAGGAATATCGCATTTCATAGTGGGCGGCAAAGACGGCTCTGGGTTTCATCTTTACGACTTAAGCCCTGACGGCTCAATTGTTGAAGTTGATGATTACATTTCTTCAGGCTCAGGCTCTGTAATGGCATTTGGCGTTTTGGAAACACTGTACAAAAAGGGGCTGACAGTTGATGAAGGGGTAAAGCTTACTGCAAAAGGGGTCAATGCAGCAGTGCAGCGCGACATAGCATCAGGCAACGGCATAGACATCGTTACCATCACAAAGGATGGAATCAAAAAAGTATTTTCCAAGGAACTTGAATTGAAAATTGAAGTATGAAATTTTCTAAAGTATACATTGATTATTTTTGAATCAAAATTTATTATTATATTTTAAAAAAATTGTTAAGAACTTCATTAAAAAATAAACCAGATAAAAATTTCTAAATAGGTGGATAAATGGGAGACATTGTAAAGGAGATTCTGAAGAACCTTCCTGAGAACAGGATAAGCGACGTGAACTTTGAAGGCGCCAATATAGTCCTGTACACAAAGGACAAGGACTTTTTCCTGAACAACAACGGCATAATTAAGAGGATAGTTGACGACATCAAGAAAAGAGTCGAGCTCAGGCCTGACCCCAGCATTACAATGGACCTGGAAGAGGCTGAAAAGATGATACGCTCCATTATTCCCGAAGAGGCTGGCGTCGATCAAGTTATTTTTGACCCGCAGAGAAGCCGAGTGATAATCGAAGCTGACAAGCCAGGCTTGGCAATAGGCAAGCAAGGCACGATTTTAAGGGACATAAGAATGCAGACACTGTGGGTGCCTTTGATAAGGAGGAAACCTGCAATAAGGTCTAAATTAATTGAGAACATCAGGGCAGTTCTCTACCAGCACAGCGACTACAGAAGAAAATTTTTGGACAAGGTTGGACACAGAATTTATGACGGCTGGAGAAGGGAGAAGAAAAACGAGTGGATTAGGCTGACTTATCTTGGAAGCGGACGCCAAGTTGGAAGAAGCTGCATATTCCTTCAGACTCCTGAATCAAGAATTTTGTTGGATTGCGGGATTAATGTCGCAGATTCCAATAAGCCATACCCGTATCTTGATGCGCCTGAATTTAACATCAACGAGCTTGATGCAGTCATTTTGAGCCATGCGCATATAGACCATTGCGGATTTATTCCATATCTCTTTAAGTACGGGTACAAAGGGCCTGTTTATTCCACAGAGCCAACAAGAGATGTTTCTGCCTTATTGCTGCTTGATTACATAAAGATACAAAGGGCAGACGGGCAGGAGCCGATATTCACGTCAGAGGAAATCAAGGAGATGGTCAAGCACACAATAACGCTTGAGTATGATGAAGTAAGTGATGTAACTCCTGATGTCAGGCTCACACTGTACAATGCAGGCCACATTTTAGGAAGTGCGATGGTCCATCTGCATGTAGGCAATGGCTTGCACAATATTCTTTATAGCGGCGACCAGAAATACGGCAGGACTTTGCTGCTTGAGCCTGCTGTTACAATGTTTCCAAGGCTTGAAACTCTTATGCTTGAAGCAACCTATGGCGGAAAAGAAAACATAATGCCGCACAGGCAGGAGACTGATGAAGAGCTGATGAAAGTTATAAAGGATACAGTTGAAGGGAATGGAAAAGTTTTGATACCAACGCTTGGAGTGGGAAGGGCACAAGAAGTCACTCTTGCAATCGAGGCAATGGCAAGGGAAGGCAGAATGCCTGCTGTGCCAGTTTATATTGACGGCATGGTTTGGGATGTTACAGCAATACACACAGCATACCCGGAGTACTTGAATAATTCAATCAGAAAACTTATATTTCACAAGGACCAGAATCCTTTTTTGCACGATATTTTCAAAAGAGTGGGCTCGCAAAAAGAAAGGATGGATGTCATTGAAAATACAGGAGCTTGCGTGATTTTGGCGACTTCCGGAATGCTTACAGGAGGCCCTTCAGTTGAGTATTTGAAGCATCTTTGCGATAATCCGAAGAATGCACTGGCGTTTGTAAATTACCAAGGCGAAGGCTCCATGGGAAGAAGGATACAGCAAGGCGAGAGAGAATTCACGTTTTCCGATGGAGGCAGGCAGGAAATGCTGCAGATTAAGATGCAGGTCCACACAGTTGAAGGCTTTTCAGGGCATTCCTCAAGAAACCAGCTGATGAATTTCGTTGCAAAATGCGAGCCAAGGCCTAAAAAAGTAATCGTCAACCACGGCGAGAATTCAAGATGCCTGGACTTGGCAAGCTCTATACACAAAGGATTCAGGATAGAGACAGTTGCACCACGAAATTTGGAGACTGTTAGGGTGAAGTAAAGGATTTATTCTTATAAAAAGTTCGTTAAACGTGAGTTTACAACTCTAGAGTAATCACATTATTTCTAATAAACTATCACGACA
>JACPMS010000007.1 GCA_016185875.1 Candidatus Woesearchaeota archaeon
TTTGACTATGACAGGAGCCATGTTGGCGAAGTATGCTGGCAGCATCAGGTAAAAGCATTTTAAGATGAATATCGAAAATGAGTTTGGCATAGGAAAAACTTTTAAATGTGGGTTTAAATAGTTTTTGGCAATATCAACAAAACATGGTATACCCTATAACTAAATTTTGGTTTTATCCTTTTTGCAGATTGCTGACAGGACGAATCAAGTGTATGGAGAATATACCGGTTGAAATGCCATTTATTGCCGTTTCTAATCATGAACGGCTGGTAGACTCATTATTGATAATCTATCCCTTACTAAGAAAATTAAATAAGAAAGTGCATCTTTTGTCATCAGGAAGCTGGTGGTTTTTAGGCGAGACTATTTGCAGGGAATGGGCTGCATGTGTGCCGGTATTCAATCCAACACAAACATACGAAGAGACAAAAAAGCTTATCGAATCCGGAGAGATAGTTGGAATTTTTCCTGAGGCAGGCCTAAGAAAAACCAAAAACTTGAAAACAGGGGCTGTGAGGCTTGCCTTAGAAACAAATGCGCCTATATTGCCCATAGGCTTGAAATCCTCTTACATTCCATTCAAATCTGCTATAAACATAGGAAAGCCCATTTATTTGAAGAAAAACAAAAAAAATTTGAAAAAGCAAATGTCGGATTTGATGGAGGAGGTTTACAGGTTAAGAAACAGCATGAATTAAGGCAGCCGCTTAAAATTGAATGTTCAACCCTAAAATGCTTACAATTGCCCCAATCAAGAATCCGGCAAGCACGTCTACAAGATAATGCTTTTTCAAATAAATTCTTGAATAGCCAACGCCAATTATCGCAAGCAAGGCAGCTAAAACTAATACTTTACTTGTATAAAATGGAATGACTGTAATGGAAAATGCCGCGATTCTGGCAGTATGCACGCTGGGAAAACTGCCTGCAATATATTTTTGAACAAAAGTCTTATTCGGCATTGGCACTGGCCTGTCCTTTGGGTATATAAACTTAATAGCCCCGCAGATAACCTCATTGAAAATAAGAATGAAAATTAGGCTTATCGCAAGCTTTGAATTGGTCTTGAGGAAATAGGCTGCTAATGGAACATAGAAAAAAGGAGTTCCAAATAAGCTGACTGCCCAAAATAAATTTCTTAATGCCTCTTTGTTTGCCACGCATTCAGAAAACTATTTAAGGTATTATAAATCTTATGGCTGTATGAAGTTTAAATTCAACATTCCAAACAAGATAACAATTATCAGGGTAAGCTTAATCCCGTTATTTGTCATTGTTCTTTTGGCGGACATACCCTACAAGAGCATCTTGGCTGCTTTTGTTTTTGCAATGCTTTCCATATCGGATTTTTTGGACGGCTATCTTGCAAGAAAAAAGATGCAAGTCACTGAAATCGGCAAGCTTATAGACCCTATTGCCGACAAACTGCTTATATCAACAGCATTGATTTTTTTTATAGGAAAGGGCGTTGCGCTGTGGATGGCTGTCGCGATCATTGCAAGAGAAGTCATCATAACAGCAATCAGGATTTATCTGCTGCCAAGCAAAATTGTCGTGCCTGCAAGCAGTTTTGGAAAGGCAAAAACATTTGTGCAGAGCATTGCAGTCATATTTGTCATCTTGAAGCTGCCTTTCAGCTGGCATGTAATGCTCGCAGCTGTTCTGCTGACCCTGATTTCCGGATTGCAGTACCTTGTCAGCATAAAGGAGCTGACAGGAAACAAGGTAGTTAATCTGCCGAATTTGCTGACTCTGGCGAGATTTTTATTGATTATCCCTTTTGCGTACTACTTCCTGAATTCCAGAATACACATTGCATTGCTGATCTTTGCCATAATAGCATTGAGCGACAAACTGGACGGGATTTCTGCAAGGATAATGAACATTAATAATAGGCACATTTGTCCTTTTGGGAATTAAAAACTATGTCAGCATTTCATGGGCTGTGCTGCTGGCTATTCCCTCTATAATAAGCGCTGTGATGAAAATGGCATATGCCAAAAGACGAAAAATCGTGCCTGTTACATTTGTGGCAAGGCTGGGCGTAGGATTGACATATGTGGCAATCATATCAATTCTGATAAATTTTGAGTATAATTTTTACCTGCTCGCTGCCACTGTTGTTACGGTTTATATGGCAATGATTGTTTATGTATTCAAGGTTTTTACACTTAAACCAGTTAGCACAGGCAAAAAATCAACTTAAGTAAATTTTTTTATTCTGAGAGAAGAAACCATCAGTATTCCAAGCGCTAAGTATATGTAAGGGTAAAATTTAAGCTTTACATTAAGAAAATATACCAATGGAATGACTATTCCATTAACTGTTATTGGCATGCCCTGAAAAGAGCCTTTCAAGTCCATTATGTTGTAGCGTGCAAGCCTCAGAATGCCGCAGAAAAGGAAGATTGTAAATGCAATTATGCCGAATGTGACCTGCAACTGTTTCATGCTTGATGCAAACTGCATAATGCTAAAGCCGAAAATTGCAGGCGCAACTCCGAAGGAAACTGTGTCTGCCAACGAGTCGAGCTCTTTGCCGAATACATTCTGCTGGTGCAATGTCTTTGCGATTTTCCCGTCAAGATAGTCAAATACAACTGCCAACAGCAGCACATAAGCTGCATAGCTGAAGCTGTTGCTGATGGAGAACACTATGCTTATGAGCCCCAAGGCAACATTCAGCAAAGTGAATAAATCTGCGAATTTAAGAAGCCTGAAAATCCTGAATTCATCCAGGTCTGTTTTCCTCCTTGCAAACCTGAATTCGGATTTGACAAGAGCGTATATTCCAGATGCTATAGTAAGCGAAATTGCAATGTACATCAAAATCCAGTCAATTTGCTGGTTTGATATTGGAGGGATAAGCGCCATGAGCTGGAAGAAGTAGCTTATTTTGCCCAGCACAGTAGGCTTGAACTCCCTTCTTATATCCCTGTAAAAAAGGATTATGCCGCCTATTATTGTAAGCATGTCCCTTGCTAGGATTACAAGCGTAATCCAGATGGGAATTATGCCCTTTACTGCCAGTATAATTGCTGTTATGTTCACAAGCAGCTTGTCTGCAAAAAAATCAATTATAGAGCGCAACTGCGAAGGATATTTTTTTGCTATGAAATTCTCAAAGAATCCCACTAGCGCGGTGAGGATAAAAATAAACAAGGCTATGCTCCTTTTGTTCAGCAAGATGGCTATTGCCACAACAAATGCAAGTATCCACCTAAGCCATGTTATGGTAAAAAATATCTTTTCCCTTTTGATTGTAAGTTTCATTTAATTTAAAGAATCATTTTAAACATCAAAATTCCACTTATGTTTCATAAGTGGTTTACGTATAGCTAAGCATTATATGGAATTTGGATGTGCTCAAAAACCACTATTAATAAGTGGAATTTTGTAGTGTCCAAAACCACTGAATTATCATGATAAGTAAAGATGCCACCAATCTATGATTGGTGGTTTTTGACAATAGCCATTATAGTTTCTCCAGCTTTTACATGCTGGTTTATCTTAACTTTCAAGTCCACCCCTCTTGGAATTATCATTGTTGTCTGGCTTGACAACGCTATCATGCCAATTTTCTGCCCTTTATTAAGATTTTGATTTTTCTTGACATAGCATTTTATCCTTCTGGCAAGAAAGCCTGCAATCTGGATGACTTTGACTTTCAGCTTTTTGTTTTCAATTACAATTTCATTTTTTTCATTTTCAAGGCTTTTTTCAAGGCTGTAGGCTTTGAAGAATGTTCCTTTTTTGTATTTGACGGATGTTACAATGCCCTGTATTGGTGCCCTGTTGATATGGACATCAAACGGTGACATGAAGATTGAGATGACATAGCATTCTTTGGAAATTTCTCTTGACAATGATTTTATTTTTCCAAACAGCCCTTTTCTTATTTTTAGTGAGTTGTGAGCGAGTGAGCTCACTCGCATTCGACTATTTTTAGATGTGTCTATTATGCTTATTATTCTGCCGTCTGCTGGCGCAACTATGCTGCTGCCTTTTGGGACTTTTCTTTCAGGGTCCCTGTAGAAGTTCAATAGGAAAAAGACTACAAGCAAAATCACTGTAATGAAAGATGTTATTATCCACCCCATAGAGATTGTGTATTGATTTTATCAATATAAATCTTTTTATATTTTGATTTTTAAAGACTTATTATTATATATCAAAATCACAAGCCCGATTATCACAAGAGACATTCCATAAATCACATGCTTTATGTGGGGGGTGCTTTCATTAAGGCCTGCTTTTACATGAAGTGCATGGGGCAGAAAAGCCAGAGACATCCCAGCAAACAATATTACTGTTCCGGTAATGTCAAACAGTTTTTTTGCCATAATAAAAAATAAAAAAAGAAAAAGTTGCTTTTATGCCTGCGCAGCTCCTTCTTTGACTCCGTAAGCCACTCCAAGCGAAACAACGCCAACTGCTATGTGCAGGTAGCTGATTGCTGCGTTTATTGCAAAAATGCTTGCCAACAAACCTCCATCAAAACCTTCTGCAAACCACAACAAGCCAACAACAAGAGCTATAATGCCTGTCCACATGTTGGTTTTTTTGCCTGCCTGCCAGATAATTACTCCGCCGCCCACAAGATGCAGCAGATTCTGCGCAAGGTTAACTCCAAAAATTCCCAATATGGGCGCATTGACAAACCCTACTAGCCCCAAAAGCACCAGCACAGCGCCAACGACCATTGCATATGTTTTTTGCACATCTGCGATATAGACCACCTCCTTGGTTTATGTATCCCTTTTTTATAATTGTATTTAAGCTTTTCGCCAATTTATATAGTGGAATAGATATATCAAGAATTATACAAAGATTTTTAAGAGTCTAAATAATACTGCCTGCTATGGCATATACAATTTTGGACTGCTACACAGACGAGCCCGCCGGGCTTGGAGTTCCTCCTTATCTTGGCACATATCCAAGGTACATAGCAGGCTACTTAAATGAAGATGCTTATTATTTGACAATTGATGATTTAAGATTATGGAAGAAACATAATGGAATAATCAGGGAAACTAAAACATCGCAAAAAACTGACATTACGACTTATAATTTGACAATTAACTGTAAAAATATTCAAAACATACTGGAAGAGACTGATACACTAATTATTGTACTTGGAGTGCATGTGCCTGGGAAGTATCTGTCTGCAGTGCCTGGAACTTTGCATGAGATAATTCCAATGATTAGCGATTTACGATGCAGGAAAATACTGACAGGGCCTGCTGTTTTTGGAACACAGCTTTTTGGCGGAAGATTTTTTGAGAAAGCAGATTTGGGAATTTTTGACAAGATTGATTATTCCATGTTTAATTTTCCATACAAAGATGTCGGAGAATACTCAATACAAGGAGCACAAATAATAAAACAAATCCCAGACATAAGGATGATAGAGATTGAGACTGGGCATGGATGCGACATAGGAAAATGCTCATTCTGCACAGAGCCCATCAAGAATAAGGTTGAGTTCAGGGAGAAGGAAGATGTTTTGCAGGAGATTATTGAGTTTTATAAATTAGGAGCAAGATTTTTCAGATTGGGAAAGCAGACATGCTTTTACACTTTGCCTTATGCTGCTGAATTATTGAAGGAAATCAATTCTTATTGCCCTGACATCAAGGTTTTGCACATTGACAATGTTAATCCAGTCAAAGTAGTTTTAGACAAGAAAAATGATTTTTTCATTACAAAATCCATTGTAAAGTATTGCACAAGCGGGAATATTGCAGCATTTGGAGTTGAATCATTTGATATGGAAGTTGTCAAAGCCAATACACTCAAT
>JACPMS010000032.1 GCA_016185875.1 Candidatus Woesearchaeota archaeon
CACCGAGCACTAAAATTTGCCGAAGGCGTATTGAAAAATAAAATCAAATAATTAAAACAAAAACAACTAACTTAAAATCAAAAACTAAAATGGCGGTAATGAAGAAGGATGTAAACTTGGGCTTGCTGCTTTTGATAGTCGCAGCCTTGCTGATGTTCAGCGGATTTACAGTCTATTACCAGACAACTTTCAAGAATGTGTCAAAAAGCTTTGAAATGAAGATCAAGGAGCTGGAATCTGTGGAGCAGGAGCTTAGCTCAAAAAAGGGGCAGCTCAATGAGACAAGCGTCCAGCTTCAGTTAAAGAAGCAGAAGGAGGAGGACTTGAGCAAAAAATACGTAGAAACAGAGTCTGAAAGGGGGCAGTTGGAAACTGCCAAGAAAAAGCTTGAGGTGGAATTGTCAAGTACAAAATCAAGTTTGGCAGCAACAACTGCAAAATTGACAGAAACCCAAAGCCAGCTGGCTTCATATATAAAGCTTGTAACCGATTTAAACAGGCAAGTCACTGACTTAAAATCTGATGTTAGCTATTATAAACCTTTCAAAGCAAAATATGATTGTGTAGCAAGTAAAGTAGATTCAAGCGGAAATGCTTGCTAAAGATGAAACAATTTTTAAATGTAGTCAACGAATAAAAGAAATAAATAAAAATGCGATATGGTGAATATTATGAAAACATTTGAGGAAGCAAATACCATAATCAAACAGCATAAGAAAGAGTTAGAGCATAAATTTAAAGTAAAAGAAATAGGGATATTTGGTTCTTATGTGAGGGGCAAGCAAAAGAAAAGAAGCGACATAGACATTCTCGTTGAGTTTAAAGAGCCAATAGGCTTATTTGAATTTATTGATTTAGAGGGATATTTAGAAGAATTGCTTGGCGCAAAAGTAGACCTTGTGTCTAAGAAAGCGTTAAAGCCAAGGATTGGCGAGCACATAATGAAAGAGGTTATTTACACATGAAGAAGAAATTCAGCAAATTTTGGGGGATTTAAGATGAAACAATTTTCAAGCGTAGTCAGGGAAATCAACAGGACCTTGAACGAGATAACCTTGTTCGAGAATATTGTAAACGCAACCATAGTTTTTTTGGCATTTTACCTTGTGCTTTCCATTATTGACTTGCAGCCGTTGTACGCATTGGCGCCTGCCATCCTTTATCTTGGATTTTACTCTTACATGAGCTTCAAGTCATCAAAGTCTCTTATTGTCGAGGGCAAATATGCGCCTTTGAGGGAGAAGTTAAGGACAGCAGCAGACAATGTTGGCATGGAAAACCCGATTGTGGAAGAGCTCACCTATGAAGTGACTGCTGAAATGAAGAATGTTGGCTTGTCAATGTTCATCAACCCAAAATCTCTGTCGTACAAGATATTCACTGTCATGGTGCTTTCCTTTTTGATAATATTCGTCACTTCCATGAACCTGAAGCTTCTGGAGTTTGCAAGGCAGAAAGTGCCTGACATATTCCAAAATCCAAAGGGAGTTGGCAATTTTGTTGCAACAAAGCTGGAAACAAGCGAAGACATCTACGGCAAGGAGGATGTTGCAAGGCTCGGAGACAAGGAGCTGAACATAAGGATAAAGCCTGTTGACTTCAAAATAAACGTCAGGGAAGAGGGCGACACAAGGCAGCAGAAGTTTGAAACGGTATTCCCCAAGGATCTAACAGTCAAGGAAACTGCGGCTTACGAGGAAAACATTCCGCAGGAGCAGCAGGAATTGGTGAAGAATTACTTCAAGAAGCTGGCTGAAGGGTAAAAATAAGGAATTCATTTAAATTAATTTGAATACATTAAAAAAATAAATAAAATTCAATAAAATATTAAACATTGAAAATTTTAAATTAAATAAATTATCAAAATCAAAATGAGGTGACATTGCATGAAAAATTACAAGCAGATTTTTGACGAGCTCCAGAAAGAGACCGGCAAGATTATAGTGGGGCAGGAAAGCGTTATCGAGCAGATTCTCATAGCAATTTTGTGCGATGGAAATGCCCTGCTTGAGGGCTATCCAGGATTGGCAAAGACCCTGACAGTCAGGACTCTTGCCCAGCTTATGGATCTCAAGTTCAGCAGGATTCAAAACACCCCTGACTTGATGCCCAGCGATATAACAGGCACGTACATTATAGAGGAGGCATCTGGAAAACGACAGTTCAAGTTCCAGCCAGGGCCTATTTTTGCGAATGTTGTGCTCGCAGACGAAATCAACAGGGCAACTCCAAAAACCCAGTCAGCTTTGCTCGAGGCAATGCAGGAAAAGCAGGTTACATCAGGAACAAACACATTCAAGCTTGATTTGCCTTTTTTCGTGCTTGCAACCCAGAACCCGATAGAGCAGGAAGGCACATACCCATTGCCAGAGGCGCAAGCTGATAGGTTCCTGCTGAAAATTAATGTCACCTACCCCACATACGATCAGGAACTGCAGATTGTCGACAGGTTCGCAGCCGAGTCAAAGGACCAGAAGCTGAAAGTCATGCTGAACAAAAATCACCTATTGACGCTGCAAAGCCTTGTAAGGCAGGTGCCTATTGCCAACGACATAAAGCAGAGGGCAGTAAAAATTGTGCTTGCAACAAGGGCCAACAAGGAGATTATACAATATGGAGCGTCGCCAAGAGCGTCTATCGGCCTGATTTTGGCAGCAAAGGCAAGCGCATTGATACAGGGAAGAAACCACGTCAGCAATGAGGACTTGAACGTGCTTGCCTATCCGATATTAAGGCACCGCATCATCCTCAACTTCGAGGCAGAAAGGAAGGGAATGTCAAAAGACGACGCAATAAAGAACATATTGGACAAGGTAAAGTAAAAGATTAAAATTTCAAAATTATAAAAATTCAACCCGTCGCTTCGCGACAATTTTTACACTCGGCGAAATTTTTGGTAGCTGAGCGAGCGAGAGCGAACTCTCGCATTCGACACATTAAAATTTCGCCTCGCAATTTATTCATTTAAAATTAAAAATAATGAATAAATAGGCGAAGCCGAGCGTGTGTGCCAACAGCGAGGCTGAGCACAAGATTATGCGACGAAGTCGCGGATTGAATTGAAAAATCCATAAAATTAAAATTTCAATAAAATGATTGACACTTCATTTCTTGACCAGCTGACAAGGTTCAACCTCGTTGTCAACAAAAGGGTTACCTCAAATCTTAGCGGGCCCCGCAAATCAATCGCCACAGGGAGGGGCTTGACATTCAAGGACTACAGGATTTATGCGCCGGGCGACGACATCAGATTAATAGACTGGAAGGTTTATGCTAGGACGGATGACTTGTATATCAAGGCTTATGAAGAAGAAAGAAATTTGGTTGTGCATATCATACTGGATGGCAGCGCTTCAATGGGATTTGGCAAGCCTGCAAGCAAGTTCGACTATGCTTCAATGATTGGAATCGGGTTTGCGTATCTTGCCATGAGAGACAATGAAAAGTTCCAGTTCTCCACATTTGCAGACTCTCTTGAGATTTTCCAGCCGAGAAGGGGCATGAGCCATCTTGCTGCAATGGTGCAACATCTTAACTCTATAAAGCCAAAAGGCTACTCAAAGCTTCGCGACACAATACTTCAGTACAAAAAGGTAATCGGAAGCAAGTCCATGCTCGTGATTGCATCAGACTTTCTTGTGAATATAGACGAAATAAGGGAAGCGTTCTATTTGCTTGGCGACCATGAAATAAAAATAATACAGGTCCTTGACAGGGTTGAGAAGGAGCTGAAGATTGAAGGCGACATGAAGCTGATAGACAGTGAAACAAAAGGCTTGCTCAGGACTTTCATAAGCCCAAGATTAAGAATGGATTACCAGCAGCAGCTTGACGACCACTGCGCAAAAATAGAGGAGGTCTGCAACAAGCTGAACATAGATTACAATCTTGCAGTAACAGACATTCCGATATTTGATACTTTCTACAAAATATTAGAGGGATGAAATAACGCTTACTTTTAGAGACGCTTTCAATTTTGTAGAAAGTCATGAACGAAGTGAATATACTTTTTACAAGATACTGGAGGGTTAACGAACAATATGATTTTTAAAAAGTTAAGACCTAAAGTGGATACACTTTATATAGGTCATTAGCGGGATGACTTTTAACAGAATTTGTTTTATTTAAGCCCTAATCTTTTTGCTCTTTTCTCCCACTCTTTTCTTATTTTCCTAACATATTCCACCGAATCTTTAATACCAGCATCTTTCCAAATACCAAAAGCTTTTTTGAACACGTCTTCACTTTTATTTTCCGCTTTTCTTTTATTTTCCATAAATAATATAATTTAGGTTATGTTGTATCTAAAACTTATTTTCTACCCACCAACATTAAACCCATACTTATAACGGGGCATATTTGCAATTATCCCCTTCAACTGCTTAATTCTTTTCTTAATCTCCACACTTTTTAGGTGCCCTAGCTCAACTGCTTTTTCATAATTCTTAATGGCATTTCCAAAATCTCCTTTTTTGTCAAGCGAAATTCCAAGATTGTAGAATCCAATGGCATTTTTAGGGTTTAATTTGATGCTTATTTCCAGCATCTGCAGGGCAGAATCATAATTGCCAAGTTTTTCCATAACAGCCCCCAAGTTATTATATATAGTATATTTATTGGGATTCAGCAAAAGGGCTTTTGTAAGGTTTCTGTAGGCTTCTTTCAGCATGCCCTTTTTCAAATAGCAAACTCCTAGGTTTTGGAATGCTTCGCTGTTTTCTTTTATTCTCAATGACTCGGTATAATTCTTTATAGCCTCGTCATAGTTTTTTTGTTGTTCGCATACAACACCTAATTCATATAAAGCCATGCTGTGCTTTGGATTTAATTCAATCGCTTTCTTGAAAGATTTTATAGATTCATTAATATCATTATTTTCCTTGTATAAAACCCCTAATTCATAATAAGAAGACGCATCTGGCTTTTCTTTGACTTTCTTTTTGCACAGCTCAAGATATAATTGCCTCTTTTTCTTGGCAATTTTTGGATCAGCATTTCCATAGTGGTGCAGTGCAATGTTTGTTGCTGCAATGCTTCCTTTTTTGCCCTCTATCGATGGCTCAACCAGCTCGTGCACTGTCCCTTCAAACTTATACCCCTTTTTGTTGCGGAAAAGCCTTGCTATGAATGAGCCGTACCATCCGGCATAAGATTTATTATTCTTTTTGTGCTCATCATTAACAAAGCCTACAATTGAACTTTCATTAGTGTAATTTTTTTGAAGAAGCAAGTATGCGTCATTCTCTTTATTGTTGACAAGTTCCTTTATTGATTTTGTGGATTCATCGTCTAAAACTTCGTCAGCATCAAGCACAAGTATCCAGTCTTTTGTTGCATGCCTGATGCTTTCGTTCCTTGCAGCAGAAAAATCATCAATCCATTTGAAGTCAAAGATTTTTGCATTGAATTTTTTTGCAATTTCTTTTGTTTTGTCTTTGCTTCCTGTATCAACAATAATTATTTCATCAACTAACCCTTTGACTGAGCTTAGACACTGCTCTAAATATTTCTCCTCGTTCTTTGCTATC
>JACPMS010000015.1 GCA_016185875.1 Candidatus Woesearchaeota archaeon
CTTCATTATTAACGGGATACCTCAAATTGATGATGCATGCGATTAAACCTAAATTACATTTTCCACAACATATTTATATAAGTCTAATAAGGGGATTCCTGTAAAGAGGACTGATTAAAATAAAAAACAGCAAATTGTTATTTTTTCTATTATTTGTAATTGCATTGGTCATTGTAAGCAGCTGCTCAAAGCCTGAGTGCAAGACAAGCGCAGACTGCAGCTCAAGGACATGCACCTTGTCAAAATGCGAAGACAGCAAATGTGTTTACACATTGCAGAGGAACTGCTGCGGCAATAGGATTAATGAGAGCATAGAAAACGGAAAGCCAGGCAGCCAGTGCACCTGCCCTGCAGATTACGGCAAATGCGAAGGCAAAGCTAAGATAAGGATTGGCTCAAGGCTTGAGGATGCTGCTTTTGCGCATTACTACTGCAATGCTGACAGCCAGTGCGTTTTGGGTATTGAAAAAAAGGATATTGCACCCCTTAATGTTTTAGACTCAATAAATTTGGGATTTTTGAAGGCAAGCTCTGTTGTGAAATACAACAAGCCATTTGATGCCTCAAGGGACAGTTTTGAATTCAAGATAACTCTGGATGATGCCGGCAAGGATTTGGTGCTCCCTGTCAGGCTGACAAAAGTCAAGCTATTGTACAGCAGCGAATACACAAGGTCAGAGCTGCTGATAGCCGAAAAAGATATTGATTCAGTGCTTAACGGAATAGGCGATTATGCTGTCATAAATCTGCCCCTGACTCTGAACTACAAGCCGCAGGAATTGGAAGAAGCAGGCTCGGTAAGGTACAGCATGGACTATGCATACACAAGGCAGGTTTTAAGCGGCAAGACAATTAATGGCACAAATCTGTACAATAATGAGACAAAAAGGGATTCATTCACTGCGCCTGCAAAACCAGTTTTCTTTGTAAGAAGCGGATAAAGATGGACAAGAGAGCAATAGAATTGTCGCTTAACTTCATTGTGATACTCATAATCTCAATTGTAATATTCGGCTTCGGAATCAGGTTTATATCAAAGCTTTCATCGCAGGCAACTGAATTGCAGGAATTGACAATAAGTGAATTAGACGAGAGAATAGGCAACCTGATTTGCGAGGGCTCTGACAGGGTTTGCGTGGGCATTGACCGCAAAACAATTAAGAGGACGAAGTTTGATGTTTTCGGAGTGAAAATCATAAACATACTTGAAAGCCAGAATTTTGACATAACCGTTTCAAGGCCAACTCCATCAGGCTACACAAAGACCAAGCAGGAAATCCCGACAGACAGCCTGATATGGAACCCAAAATCAAGAAGCATATTCATAGAAAAGAACGAGGAAAAAGTTTTGGGCATAGGAATCCAGGTTCCTGCAAATGCAGTCTCCGGGACTTACATTTTCAATGCTGAAATCAAAACTGCTGACGGCAAGCCTTACAGCTTAGTGCAGAAGTTGTACGTTGATGTTCCTTGATTATTTTGCAGCCCTTACAATCTCGGCAAAACTTTCTGCTTTTAGCGAGGCATTTCCTACCAACCCACCATCAATGTTCGGCATTGCCAATAATTCCTTTGCGTTCTCAGGCTTCATTGAGCCCCCGTAAATAATTCTTGTTTTTTCCGCTGTATTTTCATCATACAATGCCGCAACAATGTTTCTTATAAATTGATGCCCCTCTTCAGCATCCTCCTTTGTTGCTGCCCTGTGGTTTGGGTCGCCCCTGCTTATCGCCCACACAGGCTCGTAAGCTATGGTAATTTCTGCAATTTGATTTTTGTCTATGTTTTTAAGGCAATTCCTCAGCTGGTTTTCAATAACCTCTTCTGTTTTGGCATTTTTTCTTTGCTCCAGATTTTCCCCAATGCACAAAATAGGCTTTAAGCCGTGGTTCAATGCAGAGATTGTTTTTTTGTTTATCAAAAAATCATCCTCATTGAAAATTTCCCTTCTCTCTGAATGCCCTAAAATGACGTATTCGCATCCGATTTCCTTGAGCATTAAAGGAGAGATTTCTCCTGTATACGCTCCTGCATCCTCAAAATGCATGTTTTGAGCCCCTAATTTTATATCTGAATTTTTTAATAATTTTTTAATTTCATGCAGCAAAGTAAAAGGAGGGCAAACAACAATCTCGGCGTTGCCAATATTTTTTGTTATTTTTTTGAATTCTTCAATAAATGAAATTGATTCCTTAATGGTTTTGTTCATCTTCCAGTTTGCTGCAATCAGTTTTGGCATTCGATTTATTGTTTTTATCAGCACTATTTATTCTTTTTGCTTTTTGATTTAAGGGATAAGAATAATCCCAATAAAATAACGGCACCTGACGACAAAATAACCCATTTTGATATGCTAATTCCCAAATCTGTGAAAATTTGCTCAGGATAAAGCTTCACAATCATCTCCTTTGCAGGGTCAAAAACATAAGTGCCTTTTTCAAAAAACAGCCTGTGGAAGGAGATTACCAAAAGCAATATAAACAAAGCAATGAATGCATAGAGCGCTATTGTTGAAGCACTTACAATTTTTCTTACATCCCACAAATGCTGCTTTTCCCTCTCGTTGAACTCATTTGGCAGTTCGTTATTTTTCCCCCTTAAAAAATCTATAATCTTCTCATTAAGCGAAGATGCTTCAGGAACCTCTTGCTGCACCTTGTATTCCAAAAATTTTTTCTCATAGAAAGCCATGTCGAAACCTGCAAAATTCAGCGCAATAAGAAATATCAAAAAAGGCAATATTAAAACCAGCAGGATTTTTGATATTGCGACAAACTTCATGTTAATTGTCCATTACAATGACTTTCTTCTCCTCTTCAATGGCTTTCCTGATGGCATCCTCTATGGTTTTTGCTTCTTTCTTCCGAACATCTTTCTTGGCTTCGAATTTTTTCTCTGAAAATATCTGCTTTGCAGCCTTGAGCTGTATTTCATCCTCTTCTGTTTTCTGCTCCTTCTTTTCTTCCTCTGCGCCGTCAAAAATCACGTTCTTATTCCTGTCTTCTGCTTCCTTCTCGTCCTGCTTCCTTATATAATCGGAAGCAACATTCTTCTCTTTCGAGCCATATTTCTGCTCATGGTATTTTTTGTCCTCTTTTTTGCCATCAGAAAAGATATTCCCGTATTTGGAGGAATTATAGCTGCTTGAATGTATGTTCCACTTGTCCTC
>JACPMS010000016.1 GCA_016185875.1 Candidatus Woesearchaeota archaeon
AACTCAAGAGAAAATTTTAATATCTTTATTAAAAGCTGGCACAGGCTTATAAGCTTCAAATTCCTCAACATCATATTTGTAAATCCTTTCTCAGAGACAGACAAGAAGTGGATTGTTTTTCCCTACACCCATCAGAGAGTATGCGACGAAAATTATTTGGAAAATGGCTTGAAGTCAATGTTTGAGATGGTCGAGCCAATTGAGGAAGAGCAGTTAATTGCGAAGATTACAGGCTGAATAAAATGATCTGTCCTGCAAACCCTGAGAATATGGGAATAAGCAAATTGTCATCAAGCTCGTCCACTAAAGTTTCTACGATTGTGGCTACAAGCGCCATGCCCAAAATCACATAAATGCTGTCAAGTATCAAAAAGCCCACAATCAGGTTTATTCCAAGCTCTGCTAAAAATCCTGCCCATGTCTTGTTCCTGTAAATCAGTGTTGTGCCGTACTTTTTGCCAACCAATGCAGCCACCATGTCGCCGAATGTTGTCATAAGCAAGGCTGCCAAAGCAATCTTGTAGTCAAACACCGCAAGCGATATGATTGTCGCTGACAGGAAATATATAACTCCATACATCTTGTTTTGCTCTTTTGGCCTAATGAACTGGGAGAAGAACGGCATTTTCCATCCTAATTCCAGCCTGAAATACTCCAAAATCAGGAAAATGATGAGCAGCGCAACAAGAAAAAGCAATGCCACTTGCTTTGCAAGCACTGCAGTATAGCCTGCGCTTATAAGGCTGTCCTGTATGACAAAGTAAGCCGCAAGCACTATAAGAATAGTAATGTGGATTATCTTTCTTCCTATTTCATGAAACAGTCCCCACACCATAAGAATAACTCTTGGGCTTGTGTATAAATAATTTTCTAAAAATGTATGCTCATTCCATTAGAGAAATAAATTTTTTGTAATTACCTTTTGCTTCTGGCTTTTCTCTCTGAGACAAATCTTTGCGGCGGCCTCCTGTAGTTTCGCCAGAACTCCCCTATATGCTGCTCATCTGTCCTTCTCTCCATGATCTGCTCTTCTGTCAGGTCTGGAGGGGCCATTGTCATCATCGTGGGCTTTTCCTTCCGGAATTTAGCATACCTTTCTTTTTTAGCGCTTATCCTCTTTACCCTGTTCTTATTCTTTTTCTTTCCCATAAAATCCTAGAAATAAAACTCATTTATAAATTTAATGTAAGATACGGCTGCCGGGATTTGAACCCGGGTCTCAAGCTTGGGAAGCTCGAATGTTAGCCACTGCACCACAGCCGTATAATACTCAGAATTCCTTTGCTGAATATAAATTTTTCATTATTAAAACCTAAACCATAACATTTAAATATTTACATCATAAAATTTTTGGTTCGTAAATAAAGGTGATAAAAATAGACAGAAATACCGATGCCAGAATAAAATGCTATAAGTGCGGCAATCAATACTTGATGGATATGATGCGCATGGATCCCAATGGCAGGAATCTTGTGTGCAGGAACTGCCTTGAAAGAAAAAATGTTCAAAAAGAGCAGCCTAAAGCGGATGCAGCATCGCAAAAACAAGAAACAATTATGAAGGAATATTTCTGCAAAGCCTGCAAGTATAATTTCTCAAGGGCAAAGCACCTAAGCATAAGCACTTGCCCTTATTGCGGCTCTGGCTCAATCATATCCAAAGGAAGCACTGCCCGCATAATAGCAGATGCTGCAAAAATGAAGGGTGACTTCTAAATGCAGGATGTTATGGTTTCGTGCAAAAAATGCGGAAACAAAGCGCCTGCTTCTCAACTGAGGCTGGATGTGGACTTGAGGATGGTTGTGTGCCCTGAGTGCATCAAGAACAAGCACGTGCACAAGGAAATAGAGAAAGAGGTTTTTCATAAAGAGGAAGAAGCCAGACAAATCCAAGAAGAGAAATCATCAAAGATAGCGCACAAATGCAACTCATGCGGCTACAAGTTCATGATAAACCCAGAAACAAAAGTGCCAAAAAATTGCCCTTACTGCAATGCAAGGGTCACAAGTTATTGACAAGCGGCAATAAAAATTATAAGTTCTGATTTACTTCATTTTCAGATTTGTCTATAAAACTAAGAAGTTGATCAAATTTTTTTCTAGAACTTTCCACTTCTTTCCTTTTTTCTTCGCCTCTTGGAGGATTTACACGATTGATGATGGTCCATAGATCAGTAGGCAATTCCTTACCATATCTTATAGTGTTGTTTAGAATAGGTAATTTTTCATTAAGTTTGCCTCTGGCTACTTCAAGCTCACAATGTCTTAAAAATTCGCGAGCATTTTCAGCATATTTATGAGCTTTCTTGAATTTGCCTCTATTCAAATAATTCAAAGTTACATTAACGCAAGATTTTGCTTCTGACAGAAAATATATAATTTTGTCTTTTAATTGTTCTGGAACCGATTTCCTTCCAAAAGGCCACCACCAAGACATATTATAACCTCAAAATATTTTAATCCTCTCCCTTAGCCCCTTTCTCAGCTTCCCCTTCGCTATAGGAAGGAACAGCAGCCTTGCTTATTATCATGATGTCGCCAATGCTTTTGACAAGCTGGTGCGGCACGATAACGCCTTTTGCAGAGCCTAAAACCTTGTTCAAGAATGAGTTTTTTGTTGCTCTGACTCTCCATCCAAAAACCTTGTTTTGGGTCAATATG